>JAKLJM010000030.1 GCA_023151145.1 Bacteriovoracaceae bacterium
GAGAGGCCCATTTTCATTCATAATCATAAAGCTGTCATAGCCAGACCAGCCGAAAAAATTTTAGAAATTCTTTAAGTCTACAAATTAGTTAGCGACAAAAAGATGTTCTGTCGGAAGATCTAGAACATCTTTTTCAGCTTTTTGGATGATTTTACTCAAATATCTTGGCCAAATCTTATCATCACGCTATGATTAATTATGACAACAAACTCTAATGAACTCATTCAAGTCGTTACTCTTTTAGGTTCAGCTGTAATCGCAATTCCAATTTTTAAAAAAATTGGATTAGGCTCTGTCCTCGGTTATCTTGCTGCAGGATTATGTATTGGTCCTTTTGGATTCGGCTTCTTTAATAATCCAGCGGCAATTTTACATGTGGCTGAATTGGGTGTGGTTATGTTCCTCTTTGTCATTGGGCTTGAGATGCAACCAAGTCATTTATGGAGTTTGAGAAAAGATATTTTTGGTTTAGGTTCACTGCAAATTTTAGTAACTGGAAGCTTGCTTACTTTATTGGGATTATTACTTAATTACCCACTTCTTTATGCACTCATCGCGGGGATTGGATTTACACTGACATCTACCGCAATTGTTTTTCAAACCTTAACGGAAAGAGGAGATGTTGGAACCTCTCAAGGAAGAAAAATTTTTTCAATTTTATTATTTGAAGATCTCTTAATAGTTCCACTACTTGCGATTGTGGCCCTTTTATCTCCAGATCAAAGCTCGAAAGGTTTTGAGCTAAAAAGTTTTGCTCCCCCTATTTTGGCGATGGCCGGAATTATTCTAGCAGGACTTTGGTTATTAAATCCTTTTTTAAGAATTCTTTCAAAAGCTAAAGCTCGCGAAGTTTTAACAGCAGCAGCTTTATTGGTTGTCTTAGGTTCTGCCCTAATTATGCAAATGACAGGTCTATCCATGGCCTTGGGAGCATTTTTAGCTGGTGTCTTACTCTCTGAATCTTCTTTTCGTCATCAAATCGAAGCCGATATTGAACCATTTCGAGGAATTTTATTAGGACTCTTTTTTATGGGAGTTGGAATGTCACTAGATATTCCTCTGGTAAAATCAAACATTATTTTTATCTTACTAGCGGTCTTTGTTTATATGACAGGAAAAGCTTTTGCCGTTTATCTCACCTATCCCCAATCAAAACACAAACCAGCCAAGCTAGCTAAATTTATCGAATTAATTAAAAAGGTTCCTGGAACCTTATAAATAAAGAGGAAAGCAATAAATGAAAACATTCTTATTAACTTTCGCTACAATTCTTTTCTGGCAAAATCATCTTTATGCACAAACTTTCTTTCAATCGACAGAAGGAAAGATCTTCGGCCATACAGATAAACACGATACCATTTCCTATAAAGGCATTCCATACGCCAAGGCTCCCATTGGTAAATTGCGCTTTAAAGCTCCTAGACCTGTAGAAAAAAGACTTTTTGGTTTAAACGCCTCAAGCTTTAAAGAGACATGTTTACAAATTGGAAATATGTTTTCAGTCAATGATCCAAAGCAATTAGGTCAGGTCGTTGGCAGTGAAGATTGTCTCTATTTAAATATTTGGACTGCAAAAAATTCGACTCCTGATAAAAAACCCATTTTCTTTTGGATTCACGGTGGAAGCAATTATAAGGGAACAAGTTCTGATCCTAATTACCATGGTGCCTATTTCGCTCAAAACAATGACGCCGTCTTTGTTTCAATCAATTACCGCCTAGGTCATTTTGGAGCCTTTTATCATCCGGCTTTGCAATCCGATGACGCCCTCGACAGTTCTGGAAATTACGTGACACTGGATTTAATTGAAGGATTAAAATGGATTAAAAAAAATGCCGTAGCTCTGGGAGGCGATCCTGATAACATTACAATCGCAGGTCAATCTGCGGGCTGTATGAATGTCTGGGGTTTAGTTCAATCCCCTATGGCGAAAGATCTTTTTCACAAAGCCATTTGTAGCGCAGGTTTACCAAACACCTATCCTACAATTGTTGGAACGACCAAAGCCAATTTAGTTATCTATAAACTTATCGAACAAATGGGTTATGCAAAAGACGGTGAAGAGTTTTTAAAAGATAAATCTAATAAGTGGATACAAGCTTTTCTACAACTTGTTCCTGCCGAAATGATTGCTAGAGCAGAAACAGGCATTGTTCCTTTTCAGCATTATTCAGACGGGACGGTTTTACCAAAAGGTGGCTGGTTTGATTTAGCAATGGGAAAATACAATCATGTCCCAATGATCATTGGGGCAACCAAAGATGAGTTTTCGGCCGTTGGAATGATGAGTTTTTCCAAATTAAGTATGGAGGAATTATTCAATGAGATGCTTAATACAAATCCAAATTTGACCTTTGAAGATATTATTAAAATCGATCAAAAGGCATACCGTACTTTTATTGCCTCCGGTAACTTCTCTATGCATAAAACACAAGATGGTGTTTTAAATGCGCTTAAAATTTATAACAATGATCTTTATCGCTATCATTTCAACTGGGATCGTCTGCCAAGTCCATGGGATCAAGCACTAGGAGCTCTCCACGGTCTTGATGCCATTTTTTACCTGGGAAATTTTACAACAAAAGAAAAAAACTTCTCTAACTTTGCTTGGAGCAATGAAAACAAAGCTTCAAGAGAAAGATTAAGAAGCCAGATGGGCCAATATTTTAAAAACTTTATTCACCACGGTGATCCGAATACCGAGCTAAATAATGGACAGCCAACTTGGCCTCGTTGGAGTATTATTCCTTTTAAAGACAAAAGAATGTACTTTGATGACGAAATTTCCATTAGCAACGATGTACTTTAATTCGAGCTATATTTATCGCTTCATAAATTTTGAAACACTGGAATAATGCTAAATAATTAGGTAATTCTTCTGCACTTTCATCTAGGGTTTAATCTGGATTAGCATATAGGAGTTACCAATGAAGTTTTTTATTGTTCTAGTGTCTTTATTTGTTCTTAATTTTAACACTAACGCTACTTCTGAAAACTTTGAAAAAGTTTACTCATGCTTTAAGTCTTATCCTAATGGAAATATCCAAAGCAAAATAAGTTTCCAAAAACTTCTAAATAAAAATACTTCTTATGGGTTCATTTTTAACTTTAACCAATATACAACTGACTATACGACAGATTTACAAATTCAAATTAAAAAAGAAATATCTGGTTACACTGAGATTCAACAAATGAAACAAATCGAAGGATTTGATCATTATTTATCAGATACATTTGAAATGAATCTTGAAACTTTCAACTTATCAAGCGAAAGTGGATCGTGGAAAATGATCAAACAAGAGAATTATCTGGGATACATCGACCTTAAAGAATCAATAAATGCTTATAGTTTAACTATTAAAATTTTATCTCCTAACAACACACAAAAAGTGATTTTTGTTTCAAACTTCACTTGCAACAAACTTTAAATAGTTTAAAAAGGCTCCACTCACTCCTTAAGTTTGGAGCCTTTTACATTGTTTATTTTTTGATTATAATTTAGCGATATGAAACAAAATCAAAAAAATATTTCTAAATTTTTAAATACTTATTTAAAGAATAAAAAACTTAAAAATGATCAATACTCTCAAGGAGCTCTGGCAAGAGATCTTGGTATCAGCACTGGAGCATTGTCGCAAATCCTCAAAGGAAAACGTTTAATCTCTCAAAAGATGGCGCTTAAATTTATTAGTTCTTTAAAGCTCAACACCAAAGAACAAAAAGAACTCTTAAAAAACTTCGAAATCGAAGGAAAACTTAAAGAAAAAAAATCATACAAAGATTTCGAAATCAAAAACCTTTCGGCCAATTATAACTGGGTCGTATTTGCCCTTCTCAATATTGCCAAACTCCCAAATGCTGATTTCACTCTCACAAATCTCAGTAAACAATTGAATGTTTCAAAGAAAATACTTCAACAAATCATTCAATATTTAATTCAAAACGAATACCTCATTCAAGATGCACAAGGAAAAATAACGAGAGCTGTAAAAAATATTCAAACTTCTCACACAGTAAGTAAAACTGATAAGCAAAAAATTCATCTCGAAAATTTAAAGTTAGCTCAAAAAAGTCTCTTGAAAGATCAACCTAAAGATCGTGAGTTTACTTCACTCACCTTGGTTTTTAATCCAGAAGACATAGAAGAAGCAAAAGATCTCATTCGAGACTTTCAAAACAAGTTTTCCAGTGTTTTTGAAACAGATTCCGCTGAAGCTGTCTATAAATTGAACATCCAGTTCTACTCCCTCTACAAAACTTAAAGCGTTAAGGTGATGTCTAAGGCACTAAAATGAGAAAAAGTGTATAACTTAGACATGGACAAATACTGCGCCTCTTGCGGAAGAATCATCGAAAAAAGAAAAATGTCAGAAGTTAATTGGCAAGAAATGAAATATTGTTCTCAAACTTGTCGAGTTGAAAAATTAGAAAAATCCAAACTAGGTACTCTCTTAGAAAATGAAATCATGGCACTCCTCATTGAACGAGGAGCTCAAAAGAGCATTTGTCCTTCTGAAGTAGTAAGAAAATTATTTCCTGAAAATTGGCACGATAAGATGGAAGAAGTACGAAGAGCGGCAAGAAGACTTGTACACAGAAAACTCATTATCATCACTCAAAAAAATCTCATCGTTGATGTTAATGTCAAGGGACCCATTCGTTTAAAACTCAAGGTCCCTTAAATTACTTAATTAACGCAGTAAAATTTGTCCTTCACGTATTTTATCCATGGCCAACATCATGACTCTCGCCGCTTCTTGAGGAGCATGAAAGCCTGCAGAGTTTTCTGCTTCAACAAAATCAATTAAAAACTGCGCTTCTCTTTGAAGTGTTTGAGCTTTTTTGATTTTATCAGCTGATATTTTTTTGTCTGTTGCCATTTTTATATCATCTATAAATTGCATCAATGCATTGAGGGCACGATCTCGCATTTCTAAGTGTCGAGATTGGATTAAATCTACCTTACTCAAGAGATCAACTTCTGATGAGTGGTGGCATGTTTGACATGATTTATTGATATTAAGAAGCGGACTTCGGGCTTGGTGGTCAGTTATTTTCATCGCTCCTACTCTTTGGTAAGGCATATGACAATCCACACACGACACACCAGACTTAGCGTGTACGCCTTGGCTAAACATTTCAAACTCAGGATGCTGGGCTTTTAAAACTTCTGCTCTAGTGACAGCATGAATCCAGTCTTTATGACCATTTTCTCTGTAAACTTCTAAAATTTGATCGGCCTTTAAACCTTTATCCCAAGGAAAAGTGAGACGTTTTTCTGTCCCTTTAAAAAAATATTCTACGTGACATTGGGCACACACAAACGTTCGCATCTCTTGGCGAGTGGCCATTTTATTTACATCGTAATTATGAACATTTTGAGTCGCTTTGTACTTTTTAATCCCTTCCATAAAGGCTGGCTTTGTTACTCTTAACGACATATCTTTTGGGTTATGACAATCAATACAACTTACCGGATGCTTCACACCCTTAACGGCTTCGTGGTACGGCATTTGATTCATTAATTCAAAACCTTTTTGAATGTCACCATTACCTAATTTTACTTGAGTCACATAAGTAGAAGCATGACAATTTAAACACGCTCCAGGCTGAGGGACCTGTTGTCTTCCTGTAAATAATTGATCCTCTAACATATAGGCGTGTCCACGCTCTTCGCGAAAGTCTTTACTAAAAGCATAGCCAAGCCACATTTGTTTCAAGCGTGGATCTTCTTGAAGTTTATCTTGTGAAACCACATCTCGAGGATCTGCACTAGAAGGTGTACGAGGAATCGACTCTGAGCCACCATGCTTAGTACGAACCATGTCTACAGTTCTTTTATATGTATCATATTGAAGTGGAAAATTTTTACCCCAAACGGCAGGATCATCTTCAAATTCTCCAATCTCAACCACATGAAAGTAAGGTGTTCGTTCTTCACTTTTTTTCATTGCGATATCAGTGGCCAAAAAGCCTGTTCCAATTCCGATAATGGCAAAGATAATAACAATAATCGTTAATTTTTTTTTGTTCATATTTTCCTCAAACTAATGACTGTGGCCAACATCACGGTGACATTGAACACAAGATCGTCCTTCCTGTAATGATTTTTCGTGAGTTACTGAATTTAAAAGTTGACCGTGACATTTCAGACACGACTTCATTGCTATATCAAAATTATGCGCTCGAATACGAATGGGATCTTTATAAAGGCCAGTAGTGAATTTCCAACCATGATTAAAACCATTTTCTGCTTTATTAAAATATTTCATATAAATGTTTTCAGGCGAGTGACAAGAATTACAAGTCGTGACTGCATGATGGGAAGACTTAGTCCAACTGTCGTATTGATCACGCATGATATGGCAATTGACACAAGCTTTAGGATCATCCTTTAAATAAGCATACCCTTTTCCATAGATAAAAGTGTAAGAGCCAAGCCCTACAATCAACCCAACAAGCGCACAAAGAATAACCACTAGGGCAACCGTACTTTTCAAAGCATATCCCTTCATCGAATAAAAAAAATTAAAATTTATTGTAACGCAGATTGAAGGTTCCTGGAACCTTTTTTTTAAAACTTATATTAAGTTTACAAACTTAGGTGCACTTAGGATGATGATTAGCTATGAAAAAAAACTTATCAACACTCATTCTTCTTAGCCTTTGGCTTTTGAGTTTTCCCGGATATACCGGAGAAATTAAGTTTTACGCTGCTCACTTTCCTCCTTACACCTACGAAGTGGCTGGCAAAAAAGGAGGAGCGATGTATGAGATATCTAACGAAATTATTCGCCGATTAGAACTGAAAACTCAAATAGAGTTTATACCTTGGCCTCGTGCTCGTTATGAAGCTGAGACTAAAAATAATGTTCTGCTCATTCCACTGGCCAGAACTCCTGAGCGAGAAGCTCAGTACACTTGGCTCATTCACGCACTCGATGACCCCTATGTCATTTTGGCCCATAAATTTTCAACTTTTGATATTTCAACCGTTGAGGCCACAAAAAAATTGCGCATCGGAATTCTTAAAGGCTCTGTGGCCGATTCAATGTTGAGAAAGCTTGGATACACCAATCTAGATGTTTCAAGCAATGATTTACAAAACGTTCGAAAATTAAATCTCAAAAGACTTGATGCTTGGGTGGCACCTTTGTCGGCCATTGATCAATATAAGGACCAAGTAGGAATCGGTAAAGATGATCTGCGCGTAGGAGTAGAGTTAACAATTCTTAAGGAATACATTGGTGCTTCAAAAAATTTCAGTCACGAGATGTCCGAAAAGTGGACTAAAACATTTGAAGAAATGAAAAAAGACGGCAGCTATCAAAATATAATGAAAAAATATGGGATGACGCCGCTTCCTTAAATCTTGGTTAAAATAAAATCCAACCCACCGACAATTGCCATGACTTGAGCTAAATTACAGTTTTCTGCATTGACCTCTGGGCTATCAGGATAAACTTCCGTCGTCGTGCTATATTCGGCATTTGAAAAACCACCACAAAGAAAAAGTTTTTTCATGTCGTAATTAATGACACCATCAGATTGTATTGGTACGCCGATAATCATGCCTCGGGCATCTGCCGGTGCAATATGGGTTACCTTTCTCACAGAATCAATGACACTTTTTTGAAAGTCAGCTTGTGGTTTATTCGATAGTCCAACGACGTAAAAACCATCAGGAATTTCAGAAGGTTCTTTTACAACTCCATCACGTTTTTCTAAGGCTGGACGAAAAATCGTTTCATCTGTATCGGTCGTTTCATGTAAATCAAAATGCACATAAATATCATTTTTATATTTATTCATCACACTTAAAAAAAGGGCACATTCTTCTGAAGGACTATTGGGATAAAATGAGCGATTAGGATCTATGGCCTGGGGATTCCAGCGATTAATGGTTTCGTAGCCCCAGGGACTAAGACAAGGAGCGCAGAGAAAGTTAAAATCACCGAAATATTTTACGGCGTATTTCTCCATAAAAAGAAGGGCTCCGTGCACCCCACTGGTTTCATACCCATGAACTCCACCTGTGATTAAAACAGTTTTCTTCTTGCTATCAAAATTTTTTGAACGAATCAAATAGAGTGGATATTTCTCTGGGGCAAGAGATAATGCTCCATAACTTTCAACATCGTATAAACGAGAGAGCGCCGTGATTTCACTTACAACTTCTTCATAGTACGAACGTTGAATACGTTGTTCGTTAAACCAAAATTCTTTTTCTTTTTTGCCCCATGGGGACGGTAAATTTAAATATTTCATTTCATAATTTTAATATAAATGATTATGTAATTCTATAGCTATCCATTATTTCTTTCCTAATAAATTTGATAAATCAGCATAGGCATTTTTCATTTCAACAGTTTGTTGGTTCAACTTTGTCATCGTTTGTGCATTCTCTTTAGCCAACATTGAATTTTGTTGCGTAATTTTATCCATGGCCAAAATACTTTTCGCAATTTGAGAAAAGCCTTCTTTTTGTTCATTAAATGAAACCGTAACCTCATTAGTCATACTTGTAACCGAATTTACTTTCTCCACAATATCTTTAAGAACTAGGGCACACTGATTAGCAACTTCATTTCCAGTATCAACCTTCTCTTTGCCTACCTCAACAAGAGCAGATACCTTTTCTTTTGTATTGTTCACAATAGACTCAACTTTTTGACTCGAGCTACTTAGCATTTGAGAAATTTCATTGGCAACTTTTGTCCAAGTACCCGCTTTATCTTTAAGCTCTAATACTACCGGAACATTTTTTCCACCAACACCAGAGGCTAAATCTAAAACATGGGTAGAAATCCCTTCAGCACTAACAGCTGCTGAAAAAATAAAAGCCAAAGAAACCAAAATTGTTTTGAGAAATTTATTCGTCATCATTTACTCCTTTAAAGTAGTTCGTTTCGCTTTATTCAAGCATCTTAATTTTTAGTCGTTATCTCTTTTTCTGTGACTGCTGCTGCTCGTGCGATGAAATCATCGTTCTCTGGGCTACCTCCGCCGGCCACTTCCTTTGCTCCTTGTAGATTGAGCGTTACCTCATTTAAAAAAAGCGCTCCGCTATCTTCAGCAAAAAGGAATGTTGGATAGAGAATCAAAAGCATGAATGATTTCTTAAACGTTGCCATTAGCCTCACCTCACAAGTTTTTTGTTATACCTAAAATGAATTATAGTGAGGATAATAAATAAATGTAGATGGCCATGGCAGAGAACAGTTATACGTCAGATGTATAACAACTGATTTTATTAACATGTCTAAGAGACGTTGTAGTCATTTTTTTATTTTAGCCAGGAAATGACCTCTAAGCCTAACTTATATGAAAGTAGGATTAAAACCAGACCAGATACCAGAGAAATAGTTTTCATCATAATTTGATTTTTTAAAAAACGTGACGAAAAGGAAGCCAATATAACCAATGAAAAAAACCAAATCGTTGAAAAAACTGAAGCCCCTATTCCGAAATAAAAACGTTCAGTTAAATTATGAAATTTTGCAGAATACCCACCAATCAAAACGACCGTATCTAAATACACATGTGGATTCAGAAGACTAAATCCTAAGGTTTGCATGATCACTTTCTTTTTTTCGCTCTTAGGAGTTCCCTCGAGGTCTATGGCGACTCCAGATTTAGCTTCTTTTATTTTCAAGATACCATAGTAAAAAAGAAAGATGACTCCTAAAATACCAAGAGAAATTTTGAGCAAAGGAATTTGAATAAAGATACTCGCAACCCCCAATACCCCAATAAATATAAGTAAGGTATCACAAAGCGAAGAAAGTCCTGCGACTAAAAGATGACGTTCTTTTTTTAGTCCAGAATTCAAGACGAATATATTCTGTGCCCCGAGAGCGAGGATAAGGCTTGCTTGGAGGAAGAATCCTTGAAGGAATATGTTTAAAGCTGAAGATGACATAGAAAGAGCATATAGGATTAGCAATACGAAAGAAAGCAAAGCTCATCAATTAATAACCTAAGTACCTAACAACCGGATGCTAGGCCCAATATATTGGCAGTTTTTTGGAAAATAAGGAAAAACTATTTCGTTTTATTCATTTAATTCTTATCAGAATTTTCGCTAGATTTTTTTCGGATAAAACCAGTTTTCAATAACTTTTGGAATATTTTTTTATTTTTTCTTTCTTTTGAAAATTTCTTTTAAAATTTTTGAGTGAAATTTCAAAATGGATGTATATTTATTTCACCGGGAAACAAACTCTAGAGAACAACACTAAAGGAGTCAAACCAATGACATTTAGAAAGAACATGCATGATGGCATTAAAATTTCTGAATTAGAGGAAAGGCGTGACGGCCTAAAATAATAGATGAGAAAAAAAGTTTTTAGTTTATTGAGTGCTACACACTTTTATTAAAGTATAAAAAATAAATCATAATAAAGTTTTTGTTGATAGCTTACTTGCAATAACTAATAGACTTTCTAAAATTCAATTTTCTGACACGACATTGTTATAAAAAAAGGCCCGATAAAATCATACCGATTTTGGGCCTTTTTTAGTTAGAGCATTTTTATCAATTTTCTAGATATTCTTCTAATCTATCAAGAGATCCATTCCACCCCTGAGTCATTCCCCCACGTTCATTCATAAAGGCAATCAATTCTTCTGAAGTATGATCATCTACAATTTCTGAACGAAGTGTTAACCTGGTGAGGTTTTCTTCTTCGCGAGTAAACATTACAGTTGTTAACCAACGCGCGGGCCACACAGGTGCTCCTGGGTGTTTGACAGTCTCCCCGTGTTCATTACAAAATTCTTGATAAAAAGAAATAAGCTCAGGCTTTTGAATTATTTCATATGATGAACGTCCGAAAAATTTCAACTCATCATTGCCCATTTCGTATAAAACACTTTCTTTAACCGCCACATTGCCTTTGATAATTTTCATCGTAAAACCAGTTGGTGGTTGCCACTTTTCAATATGTGCAGGCACAGTGAACATTTCAAAAACTTTATTTATGGGAGCTTCAAAAACTCGATTCAAGAAAAAAACTTTTTTCTGATGACATTCATCTTCCAGGTATTCCCCTAAACGGTCCCAAGTGGAGTTCCCGCTAGCTTGTTTAATAAACTTACTCATCTCTTTTGCTCTTTCGGGAGATTCAAAAGTCATCGTCATTTTCATTGTAGTTTTTTTATTTTGTTCACTGAACACGACATTGACTCTAAAAAGAGCTTTTTGATTTTCATTCGCGCCGTGATCGTACTCTAATCTCTTTAGAGGCTCGACCACAAAATAAGTCGTCATATTTGGATAATCGACACCATCTGGTCCATGCATGGTATAAATCCACTGTCCCCCAGGACGCAAGTCTTTGCTCTTTGTCGTGATCGTAAATCCTCTAGGCCCCCACCACTTGGCGGCTTTTTTAGGATCAGTCCACGCATCCCACACCATACTTACGGGTGAATCGTAAACGCGAGTGAGGGTCAAGTCCGCTGAATTATTTTTTGGTTTCATTATCTTTCTCTATTTTCTTTTTCCACTCATCAGTTGGCAAACCTTCATAACCCCAATTTTCATCGGCAATTTCTTGAATAACAATATGAGTGTGTTCCGGTTTTTTATTTAAAACTCTTACTAATGAATTAGTTATATCTTTAATAATTTCTGCTTTTTGTTCTCTGGTGGCACCGGTGGTGATTTGAACATTTACATAAGGCATAAGGAATCCTTTTTTAAGTAAAATGATTTATTTCAGTAAATCATACCTAATAAAAAAAAGAATTCAATCAAGACCAAATACTTGAACCTAAGCCTCGCCTACTTTAAATTTAAGGCCTTTAATCTTTTCACCAGCTAATTTAGATATTGTTTGACGAGCAACAGAAGAATCAACGGCCACA
>JAKLJM010000031.1:0-11742 GCA_023151145.1 Bacteriovoracaceae bacterium
GGAAGCATATCAACAATGGCTCAAAAAATAGGAAAACTAAACAACGCAGGTTTTTCATTAATTGAAGTGCTGATCGCCATTTCTATCTTTTCTATTTTTACAGTTTCATTTGTTACAGGTCTTGGATATAACCTGTTAGATTCTAGTTCTCTTAAAGACGAAATGATTTTAAAAGATCTTTGTGAGACAAAAATAAATGAAATCATCACCAATCCCCCGGAGCTCAAAGAGTCCCTTACTCTGTCAAAAGAAACGAAAGTATTTGAAAAATTTTCTGATTATTCCTACACCATTCAATATAAAAAATTTCCCGTTCCAGATTTAAATAAAATCATGCCGGCTTCTGATGGCTCTGAAGAAAGTAATACTCAAGCCCAAATGAATAAAAGAATTTTTACAACCTTCAAAGAAAATATGGAAAAGATGCTTTGGCAGGTCGAAGTCTCTGTGAAAAATAAAAGTACTGAAAGATCATTTACTCTCTCTTCTTGGATTTTAAATCCGCAAGCAGAAGTAAAAATTGGACAGTTTTAATGAAGAATACTCATCACAACAATTACATTTTAAACAATCAATATGGCTTTACGCTGGTAGAAGTCTTAATTGCTATCGTCCTTATGTCCTTTGTCGCCTTTACCACTCTACAGATCACAGACTCAAGTATTAACACTAAAGAAAATGTCACAAAAGAGGACCGTGAAATCGTACAAGTTGTAACGCTTATGAATCGACTTGATGCCGATTTTTCAGAATCTTACTCTCCGCTTTTTTTTGATGCCAAAGAAAGTCCGAATGTCGCAAACAGTGCCGCCAATTTAGATGAGCCATCAAACGATCTTTCCTATTTTGAAAGCAATAAAAACTTTTATGCTAGAACTAAATCGGGTTTTCTCATTCCCCATTTTACAGCAGAAGAAAAAGGAAGTGTTATATTCTTGGCTACCGCCCATCGCCGCCGCATGGAAGGAAAAAAAGAATCACGATTTGTCTGGATAAAATATTCGACCAGAACAAGTACTCCTGATGAAGATGATGCTGAAGAAAAAAGGGCTGAACTTGAACTCATTCGCCAAGTCTATATGTCAGATGTTTACGCTAAAGAAGTAGATTGGAGTAAAATACCTCCACAAATTATTCTAAACAACATTAAAGAGCTTGAATTTCAATTTTGGGATGAACGAACGAAAAAATTTACAGCTAATGTGAATGATTTAAATGAAAATCGTTATAATGTTAGAAGCATGAAAATAGCTTTTACCTGGGTCGATCCTACTAAGAACGAACAATACTTTGAAAAAAGTTTTAGGACTCTCTATCCCTATTTCAATCCAAAACAAGATGAAATGTTAAATAATCAAGGTGGTAGTAAAAGCAATAATCCTTTTGATTCATCTGCTAATCAAGGTGGCAATGCTGACGCCGCCTCTAATGATGATGGAGAACAATAATGAAAAAAATCCATCAAAATGAAAGTGGTGTGGCGATCTTAATGGTTATGGGAGTCATTGCAATCCTGAGCTTCATCTTGGCAGAATTTACCTTTGATACAAAACTCAACAAAATAAGAATCTACAATCAACAAGACAAAGCCCAGGCTCGACTGACGGCAGAAGCTGGATTAAACTTTGCTCTAGCTAGACTTAGGTTGTATCAAGAAGGAAGAAATCTCATTGAAAAAGATGAGAATATCAAAAAAGTTTTTTCACCTGATAAACTTGAAGCTTTTTTAAATACTGAATTTGCCTTCCCTCTCCCCGTCTCTGCCAAAGATGATATCATTAAAAAAAGTGCCATCAATGACTTCCAAAAAGATACATTATTAAAAGGAAGTTTCATCATCACTGTTGATAAACTTTCTGGATTCTTAAATCCCAATGCTCTAAGAATTAGACCAAAAAAAAATCAAACTAATCAAAATACAGATTTGGCCAACAGTGGAACAAATGAAAATCCCGATGCAGAAAATCCAGACGCTGAAAATCCAGATGCTAATACCAATCAAAGTGGTCAGGGCAATAATAACCAAAACACCACGCCGATTCATGTGATCATTGAAAAGAAAATTGAAGAGACTTTACAACGCTTAATTGAAGATAAAACAAAAACGGATGATGTTTTTAATGCAAAGTACTCCAACGTAAACGTAAAAGATCTTGTAAAAGAGCTAAAATATTTCGTGAATGACAAAAATAAAGTAAATGATGTTGATGCTCCTGACTTAGAAAATAAATTTCAACAAAAAAACCTCTCCCCCAAACATGCTCCCATGTCCTCTATCGACGAACTCTATCTTTTACCTTCTTGGGATGAAGAGATCATTGAACTTGTAAAAGGCAGATTCTCTGTACATGAAGTGGGAGTTATTGGAATCAACGAATTAACGATTGATGATTTAAAAGTCCTCTTCCCTGCCATTACCCCTCCTCAATTAGAAGAGTTTTTTAAAAGCCGTGACGGGGACAAAGAAAAAAATATTGAAGGTAAAGCCTTTGAGAGTGAAGAAGATTTCAAAAATCGACTTATCAATGAACTTCGTATTGTCTCGCAAGAAGATTACGACAAACTCGTCAAAGAATTAAAGTCGGCCATGCTTCGTTTTGATGTTGCAGGAAAACTCTACAAAGTAACGTCCGTTGGAACAGTTAATAATACACTTTACAAGTTAGTTGCCTTTGTTGATTTGCCTATTAAAGAACCGAAAAAGACCACTAATAATGGACAAAACAGTTCAGGCAATAATGCAAATAATAATAATCAAAACCCTGATAGTCAGAATCAAAACACGAATAATGATCCCAATAACCAAACCAAAAAAGATCCACCTGTTGAACTTCTTCCTCCTCGAGTGGTTGAAATCCGATTAGAATAGTAAAAAGAGAAAATTTTTCTCGTCTAGTTTTGACTTAAAGCTTATAAAAATAATGTTAAGATTAACTATATGAATATATTAGCTATAGATATTGGAAGTTATTCAATCAAGTTTTATGAAGTTAAAACAGAAAGGCGCAATTATGTTTTAACTGAAAAACACGAAATCATTCTTGATGATATGCGTGCTCACTATCCACATATTCAAAATACCAATGAATTACAAAAAGAAGTTGTTTCAAATTTTTTACAAAAAATTGGAACTGAAACAAAAATTATTTTTCAACTTCCAAATGAATTTATTACAACTCGCTACTTAGAGTTACCGGTTACATCTAGGGCCAAAGCCGAACAAATGATACCTTTTCAACTAGATGATAATCTTCCCTATCCGGTTAGCCTTGCCCACTATACTTGCGAGTTTTTTAAAAAATCAAACTCCTTTTCTGTTATTGCGAATATTATTCAAGAAGCGCAATTTAAAAATTTTTATCAATTCTTTGATTTAAAAAATTCCCTACCTCATATTATTACTACGGAAATATCGCTGTATCAGGCAATGATTGAATATTTAAAAATCAATGAAACAGCGCTCATCATTGACTTAGGTCATCGCACGACGAAAATGTATATCACGGAGAATCGTCAGATCGTAAGTAATCATCTTTCTTATATTGCGGGCTCACATTTTAACGAAGTCATCGCTCGCTCTTATCAATTAAGTGTTGAGAATGCGGCCATACATAAACAAGAGAATGGATTCTTTTTGAATCAATCAATGTATGACGAAGTATCACCAGAACAAAAAGAATTTGGCTTGATCATGAAACAAGCGATCATGCCTCTCATTCAAGATATAAGAAGAGCTGAAATCGGACACCGAGTGAAGTTTGGGACAAATATTGAAAAAATTTATCTTACTGGTGGGACCTCACAATTTAATAATATCGATGGATTTATTGCTGAAAATACAGGCCTACAAGTCACTAAACTACCTTCATTAAATGATATTAAAAATGATTTCTCTGGTGCAACGGTTACCCAAAACATTGCAAAGATGATGATTTTATCTCATAAGAATAAACAACCTTTAGTGAATTTTTTAATTGGAAAATTTCAAACTCAAGCCAATACTTTCATTTCACTCCACTCTGCTATCTTTATTGGTGTTCGATCATCGTTTATTGCATTGGTAATTATCTTAGGATTATTAGTAGAAAAGTATTACTTTCTAAAAAAAGAACAGGCCATTGTTGACAAAAAAATTAACACTATCGTAAAAAGTCCAATATTAACGTTAACGAAACCTCAACAAAACTCTTTTAAAAGAGAACCACAACGGCTTTTGACCAATATAAAAAAACGTAATCAAATTATTAAACAAGAAGTGAGCACCATTTTATCTGCTCAAAAAATTAATGCCATAAAACCTCTTGCGACTCTGTCACAAGTCCTTGGTAACAATCCGGAAGTCTCACTTAGAGATTTTGAAAACGAAAACGGTGAAGCTAAAGCGATTTTCGTGAGTGAAAATGTTGGTTCACTTAAAGTATTGGCTGAATCCCTGCAAAAAACTTCGCTTAATAACCTAAACATTGAATACAAAGATGGCGAAAAACTATTAACGCTTAAATTTAGTGAGTAACAATGTCGACAGCTAATAATTCAGTATTTAAAAAAATAGACTCTTTTCTATTTAAGCAAATAGATCATTTTCGAAATGATCCCAATTTAAGTCGCCTAAGTGACAGTCTTTCAAATCTCTCAGAGCAAGAATCTAAAATCATTCAACAAGTATTTACGTTTGGTGTCTTGTTATTTCCCTTTATGATCGCAGGGATGCTTTACTATGGAAATTTTCAGACAAAAAAAGCGATCCTATTAAAAAAAACTGCCATAGAGGAATTTGACTTACTTTCATCAAATCGAGAAAATCTTTTGGCCACGGGTCCCCAACTACTTTCGGCATCATCACTTAGTGACCAATCAGATTTAGAAAATAGAGTCCGCAATATTCTATCTTCAAACAATATTGATCAGAGTAAAGTTAATGTGACAAACTTTGATATCGCCCTAACCTCGTCTACTTTTACGAAGTCACAATCAGTCATTCAGTTTAATAGATTTGGCACTATGGATTTTTCTAATTTTTTAAAAAACTTAGTAGAATTAGAAAAATTTAAAATTAATCGAATCAAAATGACAAAAGACATGGAAACCTCGTTACTTTTAGGTGAAATTGGCTTAATTCATTTAGGCAGAAACACAACTGAAGGATTTTAATTCGTGAAAAGAAAAAGAGTTCAGTACAACGAAATTAATGATGACATTTATGGTCCGAAAGATTTTAATAAAATTAAAATTTTTATCTTTTGTTGTATCTTATTTTTTATCGGCTTTTTAGTTAATTTCAACATACAAGATCGTTTGAATGCACTGATTAAACCAATTTTTGCCAATAATCAAAGTTGCCCTATTCTTTATGACAAAATCGAACTTGAGATGTTTTTTCCTAAGATGATTTTTAGAAATCCTGTCATTATGGGCCAATGTTTTGGCCAATTTAATCAGAAACTCCCTCTTAAGCAACTGACCATTGCGTTTGATGGCCCAAGCTTCATTCCTCCTGGAATTAAGTTAAAAGTCACAGCGGCCGAAGGTAAAACATTAATACATATCCTCCCTTCCATTTCGTTTGGAAAAAAAGTCATTGAAATACGTGATACTAAATTAGATGCTCAACATCTTGGAGTCATGTTTCAAGATGGAAAATCTCCCTTTCAAGGCATGATGGTTTTTGATGGCGTTTTTCATATCGAAGGAAATAAATTAAGTGAAGGAAAATTAGACATCGAATCTAAAAACCTAGAAATGCCTGAACAAAATATTAAGGGATTTTTGGCACCTCACTTAAAACTCAGAACTTTAATACTTAAAGCACGGGTGAATAAAGATTCTAATTTAGATATTAGAGAATTTAGACTGGGTAACGGTAATCCTGTGGGTATCAATTTAAAGGGAAGAATTTTTTTAAACCAAGACCAATTCTCAGCATCACAAGTAAATCTAGAAGGCACACTTCAAACGACTCCGTCGTTTCTTGAAGCGTTTGCACTTTTAAAATTATTATTGCCACCTGACCCCAATCCTAATGGCAGCTTCAAAATGAAGTTAAGTGGTGAACTTGGTAGTCTCGGTCAACCACAATTAACTAATCCCTAATTGAAATAGCCCTTTAAGTATTTTCAAAGACAACATTTAAAGGTATGGTGAAATCAACTAGTGCGCTGTGAGGGTTGGGAAATCATGATTAATTCAGCTTCAAAAAATGAAATTCAAATTGAACTTGAAAGCGCCCTCAATGCTGCGCTTAAATTTCATCTCACCAAGCTGGGATCAAAACATACGTTGGGCTCGGCTTACGAGTACGCGGTATTGCCCGCTGGAAAACTCTTTCGTCCAAAACTTGTCTGGAATTTGGCCCTTGATTTAGGTGAAAAAATTCCGCAAAAAAATTTTGAAATCTCCCCCTTTACACTTTTGGCAACCGCCATTGAAATTCACCATGCCTATACTCTGGTGCATGACGATTTGCCTTGCATGGATAACGATCTTGAACGCCGCGGGAAACCCACTGTGCATGTTCAATACAATGATTGGGTTGCGGTTTTAACCGGAGATGGGCTCTTGAATATGAGCTATCAATTACTCGCTAAAATTCAACATCCTCTTGCTTTGAAGTTAATAGCTCTCTTTTCACATGCAACAGGCCCTAAAGGTCTTATTGAGGGCCAGGTACTAGATTTAAATCAAGACATGACTAAAAGTTTAGAAAACCTCATTCGTACTCACGAACTAAAAACCGCGCGTCTCATTCAAGTTTCATTGGTTGGAGCGGCGATTCTTAGCAATCAATCTCTAAAAAATGTTCAATCATTTTGGCGATTCGGTAAAAACTTAGGAATTCTTTTTCAATTGCTAGATGATTTGGCCGAACTAACGAGTGAAGAAACTACAGATCATGAAAAAGATGTTAATCCGTACTTAAAATATTTCGCTAGAACATTTCCTATTTTAGAAAAATCTCTTTTAGTAAATCAAAATTTTTTCAACAGTCATCAGCTTCCGCACTTACAATCCATGGTTGACGAGTATTTAAGTAAAATGCAAAAAATGATTTTTTCAAATGAAAAAAATGTCAGAAAACATATTGGAATTGAACTCCAATCCCCAGAGTGGCAGTCTCTTTTAAGTCTTCAGTCAAAATACTTCTAATAAATTTTAGTTTCTTACACACTTTTGATTAATGAACGACAACATCTCATTTAATTTATCTTTGGCATTTACCAATTTTCTAAACTCAACAGCCGTCAATGAACGTGTCGTAAAATGCGGAACTTCTGGTAGCTGTTCTTGAGAGGACGGTGAATTTATCACAGTATGGGCCGAAAGAATTTCTGGCTGGAACTTTCGAACTTCGGATGAAGCTTCTTGATGAGTGCTTTCTAAAAATCTCTCATCAAGAAGTTTTCTATCTGGTAACAATTTCTTAACTTCGCTTTTGGCTTTTTCAATACTTAATTTGTCATCGAAAAGCAGTTTTTTAATTAAAAGAATGGCTTCAATATCTTTTAATTCGTAGAGTTTTTGCCCTGAGGAAGAAGGAATAGGAGCAATTTCTACAAACTCAGTTTCCCAAAATCTCAACACATAAGATTTAATACCCGTAAGCGCACAAACCTCATTTATTTTAAATGTCGATTTATTAGGAATTTCAATTGGTCCACTCATAACTTGATCCATCTTTAAAACCTTCTTGTTCAACTCTAACGATGAACTCGAAAGTCAAAAAAGACTTACTCGTTATCGTCATCCATATCAAAATCGTCGTCGCCTTCCATAGAATCATCAGTGTTCGACATGAAAGAACTAAGCGCTCTTGCCGTTCCTTCTTTTGCAGGAATCGATTTATCTTCGTTTCCTTCATTGTCTAAACGATGAGCATATCTTATTGTAACGTCCTCTTTAAGCACTTGTGAAGGCTTAAATGTTAAAACACGACGAGCAGTGATTTCCATTGCTTCACCTGTTTGAGGGTTACGACCTACTCGAGTTGATTTATCTCTAATAGAAAAATTTCCAAAACCAGAAATTTTTACTTTTTCGCCTTTTGATAATGTGTCTTTAATAATTTTAAACACTAAATCGACAAGATCTGCAGCTTCTTTCTTCGAAAATCCTGCTTCTTTATAAACGCGCTCTACAATGTCTGCCTTAGTTAGACTCATTCTCTTCCTCCTGAACTCTGTCTAAAGTAATACTCTTCAGTTCTAATGATATATTCATAGGTTAGCATTAAATTAAAAAGCGTGCCACAGAGTGGAAAGAGGAAAAATTGTTCATGTTATTGATTATTCATTTCTAAATAGCAGACAAAAAAACCCCGTTATTAACGGGGCTTTTTTAGTTTTTTATCTCTTAGATTTCTTTTTCTTGTTATTTTCTTTTTCAATACGTTTTTGCAGATTAGCTTTTTCTTGATCTTTTTGCTTAATCCAAGTTGTAAGCTTTTCATCTACTTCATCGAGTTCTTCAAAGAGCTTTTTCTTAACTAAAGCATCTGATTTTGCCACTCGATCATACTCTTTCATTAAGCCCGTATCGTCTTTTACCATTAGGCTGCGTTTTTCAACCTCTTCTTTGGTCATTCGATAAATAGGCATGTCGGCCAAGTATTCTGCAAAAGTATATTTTTTCTTGTCTAAGTATTCTACGAAGGTTTTTCTATTCTGTGACTTAGTTGCGATTTCATATTCTTTTTCTTTGATGAAGCGAATGATCTCGTTGTTTTGACGAATCTTTTTTTCTAAGTCTTCAACTAAAAGTTCATAACGACGACGAACAACTTCTAATCTCTTATTACCAAAAATTTCAATAATTTCTTCTGGAGCATTAAAAATTCTTACTCCGCGCTCAGAAATTAATGTGTAATTTGGAACCATCGTTGAAACGGTCCCCATTTTTTTTACAACTTCATCTAGTTTTGGCTGTTGGCCTTTTTTAAAGATGAGCTCAATCTTAACATCGTTATTCACTGAAGAATCGATAAAGTCTTTAATATAATCTTCTTCGATATATTTTGTTAAATATCGATAAACTTTTTGAGCATCGTAACCACGAGGAAGCTCGGTAATATAAATCGAGCCATCGATCTCCTGGAAAGTCATCGAGAAAACCAGACGTCCACGCTCATCCACTTCAATTTTATTTTTGTAGTTATGAACGTAACATTTTAATTTTTTAGGTTTACCTGTTTCAATAAATTGTTTAATGCTAGCAATGATATCTGAGTGATGAAAACTAGGAATAACGGAAGAGAAACCTGTTCCAATTCCTTCTGCTCCGTTTAGTAACATAATAGGAAGCTTTGGATATAAACAAAGCGGCTCCATAACTTTTTCATCATAATTGGGAACCATTTCAACTTGGTTCATATCATCAAATAATAAATAATCAGCAATTTTTCCAAGCTTACATTCAATATAACGAGAAGCAGCTGGAGCTGTTTCCATTCTCTCTCCAAAATACCCTTTTTTATCGATCAATGGGTAGTTGTTAGAGAACGTATAGTCTTGAGCAAGGTTAACGATGGCCGATTCAACTGAAGCTGGACCATGAGGGTGAAGAGTTAAAACTAATCCAGTGGCACTAGATACTTTCATCAACCCTTTTGATTGATTTTTCCAAAGCGTGAATAAAATTCTACGTTGACCTGGCTTTAATCCGTCTTGCAAATAAGGAATAGCTCGATCCATTAACGTATAGATTTGGTAGTTACGGTACTCTTCTTTAACAATATCTACTAGAGGTACTGAATCTAGTGAGTGTAAATAACGTTCATCCATTTTCACAAATATTACCCTTTTCTATTTTTAATTTTACTTCTTTTTCTTTGCTGGTGCTTTTTTAGCAGGCACTTTTTTCGTCGCTTTTAGAGCTTTCGAATCTGCTGCTTTGGCAAGAGCTTTAGCAGCAGCTTTTTTCGCTGTCGCTTTTGCGCTAGATTCTACATCTTCAGAATGATCAACTCCTGTTGAATCGGTATCGATCAGCAAATCTTTTCTTAAATTCGTATCGCGCCCGAAACAAACATCCAACATATGCTTTGCACTTTGAATGTCTTCAATATTAATTTTTGTATATTCTTCGCGAGCAAGGACATACTTAAAGGCTTCAGGAGACATCTCCCCCAATCCCTTATTTCGTTGAATTTCTTTAATTTTTGTTCCCGATTTTTTCAAATCTTCTAATTGTCCTGGAGTTTCCACAAACAATGTCTCTTTCTCTGTGATCACCTCAAAAAGTGGTGCTTTCGCAAACTGAATAGCTCCTTGTTCGAAAAGCTCTGGCCAAAATTGAAAAAAGAAATTCGTTAAAAGCGTGTTAATATGCCCGCCATCCACATCTGAATCGGCCAAAAAAACAATTTTTGAATAACGAAGATCAGAAACAACTGCAGGTTGACCAATCGTTAAACCAATCGATGCCATAATATCCATGAACTCTTGGTTATTTAAAACATCATTAATCGTTGCTTGCATAACGTTCATCGGTTTCCCTTTGAGCGCTATTCCACCTTGATAAAGTTTATTTCTCGCGGAACGAAGTCCTCCAATCGCAGAATCCCCTTCGCAAATAAACAAAGTACATAGATCGCGATCTTTTCTTTCGTTGGCATCAAGAAGTTTTTCAACTCTTTGACGTTTAGCTTTTTTCCCTTTTATAGAAGCATCTTTTAATTCTTGGTAACGGTGACGTGATTTTGCACGCTCAACGATAATGTCCATGAATTCTTTATTCTTACGAATAAATTTATCCATGTTTTCTTCCATGAATTTCTCAAGACCTTTTTCTAATTGTGTATCACGAACTAATTTTCTCTTCGTTTGTGATTCAAAACGAGGATTTGGCATTGTGATTCCCATAACAAAAGTCACGCCTGCTAAAACATCATTATCCACAATAGAAATTTTTTCTTTTTTAATTAAACGTTCTACTTTTTCTTTGATGGAGTTAATAAAAATTCTCTTCACTCGATCGTGGTGAAATCCCCCATCAAAAGTAGGAGTTGAGTTGACGAAAGAAATGAATTTTTCTTTCTCATCATTCTTTTTGTTAAAACAAACTGATAAATGAAAATCAATTTTACCTTTAACTTTTTTACCCTTGGCCGTTTCTGCCTCATAAACAAAAGCATCTTCCCCAAAAGATTGAGCATTTTCAGCATCAATTCTTTGCGCCAGCTCCAGCAAGCCTTTCTTAAACAGATACTTCTCTCCGTTAAAATAAAAAGCAAGACCTGGGTTATTGTAAGCTAAATCAATAATTCTTTTGCGAAGTAAATCTTCGTTAATTTCGTTATTTTTATAAACTTCTTTTGATAACTGCAAAGTAACTCTAACACCTGAAGCCCCCTTGAAGGCTTTTGGTTTTGTTTTCTTCGTCTGAAGAGCACCATCGATAAATTCAAATGTGGCTTCATTTTTAGAGTTATAATGACGAACAGTTGCGGCGAAATAGTCAGAGGTTAAACATGTTGCAGCTGCCCCCAAACCGTTTTGTCCAAGAGTTCTATACAAAAAACCCTTTTCATCAATTTCTTCATCTTTAAATTTTGAACCTGTTCTAAACTCAGTATAAACACCAGGGATCTTATCTAAAGGAAAACCAATTCCATTATCTTCAATCGTCACTGTTTTTTTATCAGGCGAAAGTACGGTGTGAATTTCTGTTACATGGCCGCGATAATACTCATCAATAGAGTTATCTAAAATTTCTTCGATGGCCTTTGATTTTGCTTGGTGAAACTTAACT
>JAKLJM010000031.1:11750-15354 GCA_023151145.1 Bacteriovoracaceae bacterium
AAATCTTCCACATCATTACTACCAAAAACGAGTGTAATACGATTTCTCACATGCCATCTTTGATCTTTTGATTCAATGATCGCGTCTTTTGTGCTTCCTTTACGAACTACTTGTCCTACTGAACTACCCATGGGTAAAATATCCTCTCTTTTAATTCATCAATATTCACAACCATTGAACATATTACATTTCAATTGGAGGAAGTATTGATAAAGTGTTCGGAAATGTTTGATAATACGTATGCTAGGGTAATGATACCGAGGCCATCTCGAAAAGGTACAATGCATTATTTAATTTGCTTTTTTTTCTTACTTAGTCTTTCTCTGAAAAGTTTTGCCAATGAAAACTTGGAAAAACTTCATAACTTAAATTCCATTCCCTTAAAAGAATCTGTGAAAAAAAGTGCCATTAGTGGCGAGGTGTTCTCCGAATCAAAAGTAAAATCTTTTGATAATGCACGCGGAGAAAAAGAACAATCACTCAACTTTTCGATCTTGGGTTATCATCCAAAATCCTGTCAATTTGCTCTCAAAAAACTTTCACGCTATGAAAATTTTCATCGTTACATAGACTTCGTCAAACACAGTGAATATGACGATGAATTAGGTCATATCAATTTTCTCCTGAGCCACACCCTCCTTCCCTATAATATGCGGCTCATTTTCCGCTTTCCACGCATCACTCAAACGGGTGTCTATCCCTTTAGATTTGAAGTGGGTATGCTCACTGGACTTAAGGGCACAGTTCACGTTATTGATCACAAAAACCGCTGCCTTTTTTACACTAGCGCAAACTGGACTGGTCCCCACACTGGATTTCCCAATTTAATATTTGAATTTTTCTCTCAGGTACTTTCTAAGCGTTCAATGGAAATTTTGTTTAGAATCAGCAAACAACTATAAAAACCAACTAAATTCCACGAGTTTTATTTTGATTGTGAGCTGTTTTCTACTTGAAGAAGAAGGCATGAATGATTTAAATAGACAGAACAAATAACAAAGGCAACTTCATCCGATGGATGAAGAATGACATATGGACAAAAGATAAATGAAAGTTCGCCGAATATCAGCAAGTGATACCTACCAAATTCGCCATGCGGTTCTTGCTCCACATTTACCACTTGAAGCCGTGAAGTTTTTAAATGATGACGACGAGGACATGTCGTTTCATTTAGGTGCATTTATCGATGGTAAACTTGTTTCTGTTGCTTCATTTTTTTATGAGAAACATCCGGAATTTTCAGACCTTCATCAATACCAACTCCGTGGAATGGCCACGTTGCCAGAATTTGAAAAGAAAGGCTTAAGCTCTGAACTCTTAAATGTCGCCTTCCCTATCATTAAGCAAAACTTTTGTACGCTTGTTTGGTGTAATGCCAGAAAATCGGCCGTAGGTTTTTACGAAAAAGTGGGCTTTATTAAAGCTGATAAAAGTGAATTTGAGATCCAAGATATTGGACCACATTTTTTAATGTTCAAAAAGCTTACTGACGCTTTCTAAAGCAAAACGCTTTATTTTTTTTATCCAACATTTTGTAGTGCTGTAAGAGACACTCTTTTTTGGTCTCGTAACGTTTAAAAAATGCACAAGATAAATCATAACGTTTGGCATTTTTTGCCAATGTTCTTTGCTTGAGGCAGTTATCACTAGAAATATCATCCACACAGACATAAAAATCGCGCTGACAATCATAAATAAGATTTCGACCGGCACGATTACGGTAATCCAAAACATACTCTTCTTGTTTTAAAGAAAACTCCGCCGTGGCTTCGGGGGTTTTATCACCATCAGAAGCCTCAGCCTCTGATGGTTTCGCTACGACTTCATTCGTCTGGGCAATAATAGTGCCTGAAAAATGAAAGAGAATAAAAAGGCAAAGAATCTTAATCATCACTATCTTTCACACCATTAACTAATCTTTGGCGTAATTCTTTTTGAACTTCGACTAAAAGCTTTTCGCACTCACCCGGTAAAAATGCGTAGAGCGGATGACTTAGTTGCAGGTCTTTTGCTTTTGAACCAAATTGAGATTCTTCCTTAAAAGACTTAATCCGATTGTTGAGATTATTGCGTAAACTTCTTAAATGTTTTTCTTTTATTTCCGGAAGTGATTTTAAAAGCACTTGAAATCTTTTTTCCGGTGCTAAATTCTTATCCGGTTTCCATGTTGATTTTGGTTGTTCTGACATTTTTTATCCTATTTTATGAATGCGTAAATTATGACTGTAGTCGATCAATGGCTTTTGCCAATGAAAAATCTTTTTCTGAAAGTGTATTTCCGTTATCGTGAGTAGTGATCTTCACCACACATTTGCCAAAACTCACCTCTAAGTCTGGATGATGATTTTGGGCATTTGCTTCCCAAGCGATAGCATTTACAAAAGAAATTGTTTTCAAATAACTCTTAAAAACAAATTCTTTTCTTAATTGAGTTTGATTGTCGATAGTCCATCCACTACTTAATTCATTCAGCGTTAACACGGAAGCTCCTTTTCACAATCTTTTTCAGTTGATTTTTGAACTGGTGGATACTTAGGAGCAAAATCTCCTAATTTTTTAGCTTCTTGAAGAAGGGCTAAGACATCTTGATCTAAAATACTGAAGAGATCTTTCATGTCTTGAAGGACAAAATACATAGGTTGCATAATATCGATGCGGTAAGGAGTTCTTAGAGCATCTAGGGCGTTGAAAGGAACTTTTTCTGATTTCTCAGTTAAAGCATATTGTGTTTCACCAATAGACGAAAGAATACCTCCACCATAACAGCGAACACCTTTTGCGGTTTTCACTAATCCAAACTCAATGGTGAACCAAAACAAACGAAACAATTGGCGACGATCTTTTGGTTCTGCTTTTAGCGCAATCTCTCCAAATTTTTGCATAAAATCTGCATAGCCTTGATTGGTAAGAAGTGGCGTATGCCCGTAGAGTTCGTGAAAAATATCTGGCTCTTGAAGATATTCCATATCTTCAGGGCGACGAATAAAGGTCGCAGCTGGAAATCTTTTATTCGCAAGTAGTGAGAAAAATTCTTTGGGCTGAATGATCGCTGGCACTGGGTGAACACCCCAACCAGTTGCTTGATCTAATACTTTATTAACTTCATCTAATTGCGGAGCACGATCTTTGGGAAAATTAATAACCTCAAGTCCATGCATAAATTCGTCACAGGCGCGATCGATGATCACTTTTTCTTGTCTGGCGACTAGTTTTTGCCAAGTTTCATTTTCAGTATTATCCCAGTGAATTTTCCCTGCGGAATCTAATTCTTTGGAAACATAAACATGCTTTTCCATAACGACCCTTTTCATATTTTAAATGACGATTTCCTCTGCCGAAGAGGTAAAATTTTTCAGTATGTAATATTGCCCTTCTAGTTTAAATCCTTCAATGATTAAAGTCGCTAAAAGAATAAAAAGCGCCGCTAAAAATAACCCAAATTGCTGTTTTTTCGACATGAGTATCGTCGATCTTTCAACACTAAGAGCTAAAAGCATTCCAGCACTTAGACCACCTGCGTGCGCAAGGTTGGCAATCGGCCCCAAAAATCCAGTTAAACAAAGGACAAACCACACTAACATAATAGTCATATCGCGATCAGGAA
>JAKLJM010000032.1 GCA_023151145.1 Bacteriovoracaceae bacterium
CGAAGAAACCCTAGAGCTTTTGAGTTTGACCTTTTTCATGTACTTGGCCGTTGGATTATTGATTCCATTAATTATTGTAAAAAAAATCAACCTCATCTATCCAGATCGGTTTAAAGATTTTGTCACAAGACTTGGTTTAATCCTCATAAGTTTCTTGTTAATGGGGCTTACTATCGCATTACAACCAAAACAATTTGCCACTTTTTTTCGTGTGCATAAATCCCTTCGTTATTACGTTAATCCCATCCATCCACTTTTTAACGCAAGTCGCTTATTCGTAGAACAGACACTTGCGAAAAATCAAACTTTTACCGTTCTTGGAAAAGAGGCAAAAGTTCGGACGAACTCTCCCAAATCTTTAACCATTTTTATCGTTGGAGAAACGGCCAGGGCGGATCATTTTGAATTAAATGGATATAAAAGAGCGACGAACCCTCTCTTGAAAAACGAAGAAGTGCTAAGCTTTACCAACGTCACATCATGTGGAACTTCGACAGCTCATTCTGTTCCCTGTATGTTTTCTGATTTAGGGAGAAAACATTTTGATCGAACGGCAGCGAAATGGCGTTCAAATTTATTAGATATTCTAAATGCGACCAATGAATTTAAAATTCTTTGGCGAGATAATAATTCAAGCTCCAAGGGCGTTGCAGATCGTGTAGTTTATCAAGACTTCCAATCAAACGTAGTGAATACCATTTGTGATCCAGAAGGCTGTCGAGATGAAGGAATGCTTATTGGACTTGATGACTTTATTCAAAATAATCCCAATAAAAATATTTTCATCGTTCTTCATCAAATTGGAAATCATGGTCCAGCCTATTTCAAACGTTATCCCCTAACTTTTGAAAAATTTACTCCAATATGTAAAACTTCAGAACTAAATGAATGTAGCAATCAGAATATTGTAAACACTTACGACAATGCCCTGTTGTATACAGATTATTTTCTAGCAAAAACAATCCAGCTATTAAAAAAATACGATACCGAATATCAAACATTAATGTGGTATGAGAGTGACCATGGGGAATCACTTGGAGAAAATGGAATCTATCTCCATAGTATTCCCTACTCAATCGCCCCTAAAGAACAAACTCATGTACCAAGAATATTGTGGCTAGGAAGTAAACTTGCTCAGACAAAAAAAGAATTAAAGAAAAATTTAAACAACGATTATTCTCATGACAATATCTTTCATTCCATACTAGATATTTTAGATATCGAAACAAAAATAAAAGACAAAAACCTAAGTATCTTCAACTAGCCAAGGCTTCAACATAACATAATATGCCTAAAACTTTCACCCACTCATGAGAAGTCAATTCGTTTAAATTATGCGCTTTAAGAGCTTCATTCATTTCAATGATATTTTTCTTTTCTTTTAACAAAACTAAAAAACTATATTCATTACTATTTAGCTCAAGGACTTCAACTTTATTCTCCATTTTAATCATAACCCAATACTTCAACTCATCAAAATGAATCATGCCTGATTCCTCTTCACTGATTCCATCTTCTCTCTTTCGCCATAAAAAAGGTAAGTTCCAATCTGATTGGAATAAAAAGATTTTATGTAGATCAAAAAAACCATTTAACAGAGTCTCTTCTGAAAGAATATTTTTTGAATTATCTCGATCATGAAACAACTCCCAAAAAGCTTTCTCATACCGGGCCATTTCACTATACTCTAAATAATTACGCTCCTTTAAAAAGTCGGAGAACTTGTCTCCATAAAAATTTAAACTTTTAAACGAAGAAGGATAGTGTCTTATATACTCTTGTGCCAGATCAAAAAAAAGATCATCTCCAAGTACTAGCCAAGTCATTTCATAATTTTTTGACATAGCTTCTAGTAGTCGAGCCCGATAATCATTGGCGTAAACTCGCAACGATTCATCTATCGTTAAATCCCCAGCAGGTAAAATTGAAGCCATGAGTATTTCGCTTCTTTCAACACTGGTAAGTCATATTTTATTCAAAAAAAATGAATACGCTCAATCTTCACTTACTAGCTCCTTAGTCGTTCTAGGCTTACCTATGTTGGCATCTATCTTACTTCATTCGAGTTGTAGTTTAGAATTTGGCCATGTTATTCTTTGTCATGTGGCAGCACCATTAATGATCCCAATAGCCTACCTCAGCACTCGGAAATATTGGTTAAAATAGTTAATTCCAAGAACTCAGAATAAATTATGTTTTAAATCATGTTCAAGCTCATGATCTAGGACTAGAATTTCAATGCTAGGTAAAATGATTATTAATCAAGGAGTCCATATGAAATTTACAGCAATTATTTTAGGGTTAGTGCTATTAAGTGCACAGTCATTCGCTCAAATGGGCAATGGTATGGGGAAAGAAGATTGTCGTCCAAGAATGGGTATGCAATCAGAAGTTATGGGCAAGATGCTCGATGAAGCAACATCAGTGTCAGCTGAGGTAAAAGACCAACTTCGTGCTCTTCATAAAAAACATATGGAAGAGAGAATGGGATTTAATGAACAAGTTAGAAATTTAAGAGTAAAACTTGCTGAAAAACTTTTAGATCCAAAAGCAACTAAAGGTGACATCAATAAACTGAAAAAAGAATTTAAAAAACTAGAAGAAAAAAGAATGGATGCTTCTATGAAAAATTTAGAAGAAGCGACTAAACTTCTAAAACCAATTGCTCCATCAACTGATGCAGATAAAAAACTTCACAGTCACTTATTTCACTTATTAGGAAATGATGAAAACTAGTTTTAAAAAACTTAAAAAAAAGGGAAACTTAGGTTTCCCTTTTTTTATTCAAATTTTGCTTGACCAGAAAATATTTTTTCACCATTTAAAAAAACATCATATTTGATAGGGGCAGCTTTACTTATCATAAAACTCACACCGCAATACTTCGTCATCGATTTCTCTACAGCTGAAATTACTTTATCTTTTGAGAGTTGATCTCCAAGTAAAACATACTTTAATCTTACTTCTTTAAAATAAGTCGGCATGGTTTTTTCTGTTAAATCAGCATCGATTTCAACATCAAAAGAAAGTGGGACCTCTTTATATTTATTTAGATAAAAAACCACATCCATGGCCGTACAGCCCGCAATCCCTTGAAGCACATATTCTTTGGGATTAGGACCTTTATTTAATCCACCACTTTGCAAAGTCGCATCTAAAATATTTTCATGCCCGCGGGTATCTGATTTAAATTGCATCTGACTTACCCAAGATAATTTACTAAACATGTTCATTCTCCTGATTTTCTAATTGAATTAATTTTAAACGACTATTTCCCACAAACCAAAAATACAAGATAGGAACAGCAAAACGCGAAAGAATGGTTGCGGCAACTTCCCCAAAGATTAAACTTATCGCCAAACCTTGGAAAATGGGATCAAAAAGCATCACTGAACTTCCGACAACAACTGCTGCAGCAGTTAATAGCATTGGCCTAAAACGAAGAACACCCGCGCTTACAACAGACTCCTGAAGAGTATAACCATTACTCATTTGATGTTCGATAAAATCTACTAAGATAATAGAGTTTCTGACAATAATTCCAGCACCAGCAATAAATCCAATCATTGATGTTGCCGTAAAATAAGAATCAAACATCGCATGCCCTGGTAAAATACCAATTAAACTAATGGGGATGGGCGCCATGATAACGAGTGGAACAGTAAAACTTTTAAACCATCCAACAACTAAAACATAAATAAGTACAAGAACCACTGCAAAGGCAAACCCCATGTCTCTAAAAACTTCATAAGTAATAAACCATTCGCCATCCCATTTAACTACCACATCACTGGTGTTCCATGGAACTTCTGCAGTTTGTAGAGGATATTTTATCTTGGAAGTTAAATCCATAATCCCATACACTGGTGCTTCTTCAACACCAGTCATTTCCGCCATAACATATTCAACAGGTTTTAAATTTTTGCGATTTAAAACAATTTGTTCTTTAATTTCTGATGGCTTGCTCATTTTATCAATTTCAACGATTCCTGATTGATAGGAAGGTGCATTTATTCCCTTTAATGGTTTATCACTTAAACGATCTTCGTCTTTGAAAGACAGAACAACATTAATTTCTTCGGGTGAACTAGTGTCTTCTAAAAGAGCTAATGGGGATTCCATATACACAATAGCTGCTTGTTCAGAAAAATCTTTTGCACTCACACCAAACATACTTCCTTTGGTGTAGTCAAAAGGAACAATTAACTTATTTCTTCCTTTTCTTAAAGTTGAATCAACATCCACTAACGAATTCATTTGATGGAAAATCTTTTCAATCTCAAGAGCTGCTGATTTCCGCTCTTTTTCACTTGGTCCATAAACTTCAGCGACGATTGTTGCCATGACGGGAGGACCAGGAGGAATTTCTAAAACTTTACTAATGACATTTTGTTCTTTGGAAAATTGAATGACAACTTTTCGTAACTCTTGAATGATGTCGTGACTAGATGTTTTTCTCTCATGCTTATTTTTTAAAACAACTTGCAAATCACTCTGATAGTCAAATCTTCGCATGAAAGTATGCTTAACCATTCCTGAAAACGAAAAGGGTGCAGGCTCACCACTAAAAATTTGAACTTTATCAACATTAGGATTATCTAAGAGTTTGTGTGCAAGTAACTTTGTCTTTTCATGATTCACAAGAAGCGGTGTACTTGTTGGAAAATCAAGTAAAACTTGAAATTCTTCTTTATTATCAAAAGGAAGCATTTTTACCTTAACTGATTTAGTCGCGACCAATCCCATAGATAAAACTAAAAGCAAAATGCTAAATAAAATAAAGTAAGCACTGTGAGATTTCTTAACAAAAAACCAGTGCATGATTTTTTCATAAAGCTGATCGAGTTTACTAATTTTTTGAACATCTTCGTTATGATCATTATCGTGATGCTCAGCTTTTAATATTTTAACTGCGGCCCAAGGAGTAACAATAAAAGCGACTAATAAAGAAAATATCATCGCCACACTGGCACCAACAGGAATAGGCAACATATAAGGCCCCATCAGTCCTCGAACAAAGGCCATGGGTAAAATCGCCGCTATAACTGCAATAGTCGCGAGAATTGTTGGGTTCCCCACTTCGGCAACCGCCACGAGGGTAGACTTTAATAGACCTAATTTCTTATTCATGGATAAGTGACGTTCAATATTTTCTACAACAACAATGGCATCATCAACTAAAATACCAATAGAAAAAATCAGAGCAAATAGAGTCACTCGATTAAGAGTGTAACCCATAAAATAATAGATCGCTAAAGTTAGTGCTAATGTCACGGGTATGGCAATGGCAACAACTAATGAAGCGCGAAGTCCCATAATAATCGCGATTAAAATGGCCACTGAAAAAGTAGCAAGTAACAAATGTTCAATGAGCTCTTTTGATTTATCATGGGCCGTTGAACCATAATCACGAACAATTGTCATTTTAATATCTTTAGGTAGAGATTTTGAAAATACCTCAGCTCTACTTATTAAATTCTTTGAAAGATCGACAACGTTCGTTCCTTTTCTTTTGGCAAAAGCAATTGAAACTGCCGTCGTTTCTTTTCCGCCTTTATTTACCAGTGAAGATATCTTTGTTCGCTCCTCAGCCCCATCAACGATGTCTGCAACCTCGCTTAATTTTACAATCCTACCACCACTTGACCCAACAGAAATAGCCGCCACATCATCTTTTGTTTTATAACGAGCCCCTATTTCAACATCTAGGACTTCAGATTGAGACCAGTTTTTAGAAACAGGAATAAAATATCCATTTTCCATTAATGATTTAGCCACCATGGCAACGCTTGCACCCGTCGCTCGTAATTTCTTGGCATCTAGTCTGACTCGAACAACACGCTTTAATCCACCAAGTAATTCTACATTAGAGAGCTCTGGAGTGCTCGAAAGCTCTCGGGCCAGAGGTGCAATCAATGTCCTTAATTCATAATCATTTAAAAAAGGAGAACTAAAAGTAAGAACTAAAAAGGGAACATCATCAATAGAAAATGATTTTACATTTGATGGAAGTGTAACTTTAGGAAGCTCACCTCTTAAGCCCATTAGTTTATGATGTATTTTAACTAGTGATGGCTCCATGGGCTCACCTACTTTAAATCTCACTGTTACAAGTGAACCATGATCCATGGAAGAAGAGTAAACATATTCTACTCCATCTAACCCCCAAACACCTCTTTCAATAACTTCTGTCACACTTTTTTGAATTTCATGGGCATTTAAACCAGGTGCCATAGTTTGAATGTCAATCATTGGAACAGAAATTTGTGGCTCTTCTTCTTTTGGCGTCAAATAAATTGCCATAAATCCCAAGAGTAAACTTGCCAGAGCAATGAGAAGTGTAAGTTTAGATTGAATAAACATACGTGCGAGTGTTCCCGCAAAACCCTGTTTTATTTCAAAATGTTTTTTCATATAGGCCTACTTTTTATTTTCTTATATTTCTTTAATAAATTGTAATTTTTGAGCTCGATTTTCAGCTCGCTTCTCTTCAAGTTCCAAAATTTTCTCATTCAGTGTAATTTCCTGATTGAGTACTTCTAAAAACTGAAGAATATTAATAATGCCATTTTTAAAAAGTTTAGACGTAACACTAACTTGTTCATTCACAAATTGCTTTGACTCCAAGGAACGAACAAAACTTTCGTTTAATAATTTATCAACATCCTCTATTTTTTTTCTTTCAACTTCATCTCGTTGCTCCATTGCCAAGAGAGCGTTATTGGCAGCATACGACTGATATAAACTTTTACTATCTAAATTGATGTTCTCTTTGCTAAAAAGGGCCCACTGGACATTTAGTCCGATCACTTTACTATCTGCGCTGTCTCGATCTCCTTTAAAAAAACTTTGTTCTCCAAAAAGAGAGACTTGAGGACGAAAACGAGCCTTATGTAAATCAACGGCAACTGATTGAGCCAGTGACTTTTCTTTAAAAGCCTCTGTTTCTGAACGATTATACTGAAAATCTTTCTGTGTTAAATTTCTATACACATATTCAAAATCAGACTCTCTTACATTTTTAACTGAAATTTTTTCACCACTTAATTCTTCTAGCGCATTCAGTGTTGACGATTTTTTTACTTGCACCATCTCTAAAAGAGATTGTGTTTTAAGTATTAAATTTTTAATTCCTAATTTTCCAGAATAACCCAACAGATTCTCTCTAGATCCCAACTGATAGCTTGATTCTAGTTTTTTCATTTGAGTTAATGTTTTTTGGAAAGATTCTTCGTGATACAAATAAGACTTTAACAGTGAAAACATTTTAAAATATTCTGAAAATACCATTTTATTTGTTGCTTGAAATGATTTTTCTTCTGCAAGAGCAAGATGGTTTGCCATATTTTTATAATTTGTACCAGCAAATCCCTGGTAAAGTGGCAACTGAAAACCGACTCCCATTTTAGTAAAATGGTTCATACCTGGATCATTTAAAGTTCCTGGCATAAAATCTGCATTCGTTATTTTTCTTTGCGACAATAATGCAAACATATTTGTCCCAGGATCATCTGTGACAAAGGTCGATCCTTGCAGATAGACATTTGGAAGCCAATGATTTTTGGCCATTTTCAATTCTTCTAAGCTTGCCTTATGTGATTCATTCGATGCCTTCACGGCAAAACTACTTTGCTCAACTTTTCTCCATAGTTCTTCAAAATAGGAGTCCGCATTAGCACTAGAAATAGAAGTGAACAAAATAAAGAGAAAGCCCTTAAAGCTTTTCATACTACTTATCCTTTAATTTGCAAGTTGAAATACCCAGTATGGCATAGGGAGGACACCAACCCAAAATTCCAGTTAAAAGCGGTACGAACCCTAAAAGAAACCAGGGATTTTTAGGACCGACAAAAGCCAAGAGAATTAAAACAACCCCTGCCACTACTCTGATAATTCTTTCTAAATTGTGAATGTTTTGCTTCATGGAAACTCCTTTTTATTAAAGACTAAGCAATCGAACGAAAAACGAATATGCTTTGAAACATAATTTATCCTTAAAGAAACTGTTTTTAATTAGTATATTTTGACCTTTTTTCGTGATTTCGTCAGACTATGTGCTGGCACATAATAAAACTCATTAAAATATGCTAAACTTTCAAGACATTGGGGGATTTAAGAATGAATAAAAAAATATGTTTGAATCAAATTACGTTGGCAGTTTTAACTTCTTTGCTAACATATCCAGTGCTTGCTGAAGATAAGTCAAAGGGAGATTTCTTTGACACTGAAGCCAAAAGCTTAGTGATAGAGCTTAAAAGTAGCTTGCTTCAAAATCTAAGCCGTGAGATTTCAAAAAATGGTACTGAATCTGCCATTCCCTTTTGCCATACAAATGTAAAAAGCATCGCTAAAGATGCGGCTAAAGAAAAGATTAAAAAGTATGAGTTTGGCAGAACATCTCATAAGATTCGCAATGAAAAAAACTCTCCAGAAGCTTGGTTACTTCCCTACCTAGAAAAATTTCAAGGATCATTTTTTGATCAAACAAAAGTCAATGAATATCCAATAATCGGCCAACTTCCTAATGGCAAACGTTTCTATGCCGAACCGCTTTTTGTAAATGCTCAGTGCCTGCAGTGTCATGGTGAAAATCTAGCAAAAAATGTTCAAGAAAAAATACAAGTTTTTTATCCCAAAGATAAAGCAATTGGATTTAAGTTAAACGAATTCAGAGGACTCATTTGGGTTAAAGAGAAATAATTTTATCGAGGAAGAAATTTATATCTAAACATTTTAAAGTCGTGGTTATTGGTGCAGGAACAGGTGGCATTAGTTTCAGCGCTTCTTTAAATAGAGAAATTGAAGCAACTGACATTGCAATCATTGACTCAGCGGAATTTCATTATTACCAGCCTCTTTGGACTCTTGTTGGTGCAGGCTTAGAAAGTTTAGAATCAACAGAACAATATGATGGCTATTCATCATGTCCATTAGTTGTGGATATCGGAAAAGTTATTTTGGCCGAATTTGGATACGATGGAAAATTAATGCCCACATTTCCTGTTGATCAATCCATACCAAAATCATCTATGTGGTACGTAAAACGTTACTTACTTCCAGCACTCTATTGGAATATTATGATGAAAGGGCGCGGCTAAGCGCCCCTTTTTTTTAACATTTTGTCGCAAAACAACTAGCTTTTTCAGTGGGAAGACCAGCTTTTTCCCAGTCAGTAAAACCCCCAAGATTTTTAACGTTGTAACCTTGTTCCTTAAGTTTAGCACCAACAATTCCCGAACGTCGTCCAGAACGACAATAAACGAGGATTTCCTTATCTTTCGGAAGTAATTCTAACTCTTTTTCAAATCTTATTTTGTCAGAAGTCATGAGAGAAAGAGGAATTTCTTTGGAGCCTTTTATTTTTCCGGACATAATTTCTTCAACTTCACGAACATCAACAATGATCGCTTTATTCTCTACTGATAACTTTAGAGCATCACTCGGCGAAATCGTTGGCAAATTTTGGGCAAATACCGATTTAAAAATAATGGCGACAAAAAACAAAGAGGCAAAAACCGCAAAATAGTTACTGATATTTTTCATAAATTCTCCAATTGTAATTTCCAACGTTTTAAGTTTATCTTACAATCTCTTTATAAACTATGCTCTGGCACATATTCAACATTGGGAATAAATGAATTCTTTACTAAAATTCCTGCCTTTCGTGATCATCTGGAGCGTCGTAGTTTCTCTAGGTGTTTACTATCAAATTCCCTTTAAACTTATTTTTCTTGCCGGTTCTCTTTTTACCATGATCACCATGTGGGCAAATGAAGATATCCCTCAATGGATTCCAAGCCTAATACCTTTTATCATTTTAGTTCCTTTTGGCTATTTATCTTTTTTCAAAGTTCTTACCCATTATTTCTCACCTGTCACTTTCTTATTTTTTGGTGGAATGATTCTTGCGAAACTAATCGAGCATCATCATGTACATCAATGGTTTTTTCAAAACTTCATTATCTACTTTGAAAGATCTCGTTTTTTGCTTTTATTAGGTGTCTTAGCAATCAGTACAATTATTTCTTCTTTTATTTCAAATACTGCAACTGCCCTTTTGATGTTTCCTCTGATTTTACAATCAAGTAGTCCAAGTCTCATGTTGGCCATGGGCTACGGAGCAAGTTTAGGTGGACTAGCAACAATAGTCGGAAGCCCCACCAATGCGATCATGGTCAATTTTTGGAATGAAAAGGCCATTGAACAAATTCATTTTATCGACTGGATTCGTTTTACCACACCAATGGTCTTGGCTGGCTTTGTCATCTTATTTGTTGTTCTCGCTATTAGTATCAATCGAGAAGAGCGAGTTAAATTTCATTTTAAAAACATTGATGTCATATCATTACAAAAAAAACAAATCACAACTTTAATTATCTTTTTCTTATTTATTTTTGGTTGGATCATTTCAACCAATTTATCTTTTTTTCCTAACGAAGCACATTGGAGCTTGATCATGGCTTCTGTCATTATCCTCTTTCCCTTCAAAATAGAAAAAGAGACTCTCTTTCCTTTTAAATTATTAAAAGAAATTAACTATAATATTCTTTTGTTATTTGGTGCAGGATTAGCTTTTGCTGATGCCCTTCAAGCTTCTGGTTTGATACAAATCTTATCTCAAAACTTAAGTTCAATTGCCTCATTAAGTTTAGAAATTAAACTTTTTGCCGTAGTTATTTTAATGATTTTATTTACTGAAATTAGTTCAAACACTGCTGCGGTAGCGATTTTTATTCCTCTTTTTTCAGAGCTTCATGGCGCCCTTGGTTTACCTCTGCTTAATACACTTATTGCTGTAACGACCGCTGCCTCCCTATCTTTTATGCTTCCCTCGGCAACACCTCCAAACGCTATCGTCTTTAGTTCTAAACTCATTAAACTTCAAAAGATGTTACGCCTAGGCTTTATCCTCAATATTTTATTCGCCCTTTCCATTACTTACTGGGCCTTAAAACTAGTTCCCCTGAGGTAATTTTTACAAGCCTTATGCCATAAAGTGGCCGAATCACTTGAGAGCTGTTAAATAAGCCTTCTATGAAAGTTTTATTTATCATTCCGCCGATGACCCAGGTGAATACACCTTATCCGGCCACCACCTATTTGACCGCTTTTTTGCGTGAACTAGGCCACGAAGCTCATCAACGAGATTTGGGATTGGATCTTTTTCATCAAATCTTTTCAGTGGATGGATTAAAAAAAGTACGCGCACATATTCTGCAAAAAAATGAGATCTCTGATCTTGAGGCTTTTTTTATTGAAGCCTATGATGATTATGAAAGTACCATCTCTTTGGTTATCAAATTTTTACAAGGCAAAGATCCAAGTTTAGCACTAAGAATTTCTAGAAGACAATTTGTCCCCGAGGGACCTCGTTTCATGCCGTTGAATGAACATGATGAATTATTGGATTTGTTTGGCCCCATGGGAACACATGATCAAGCAAAATATATCGCTTCACTTTACTTAGATGATCTAGCAGATATTGTGAAATTTTCTGTCGATGAAAGATTTGAATTTTCTCGCTACGGTGAAAGTCTTGCTTCTTCCTCCGCAAGTTTTTCTCCACTGGTGGATGCTTTAAAGACTAAAACCTTAATTGATAGCGAATTAATTTTTTGCATCGATCAATACATTAAAGAATTGAATCCTGAAGTCATTGGCTTTACTCTACCTTTTCCAGGAAATGTCTTTGGTGCTCTAAGAGCGGCAGAAC
>JAKLJM010000033.1 GCA_023151145.1 Bacteriovoracaceae bacterium
TATTCAATGAAAGTTTATCAATATTCCAAGAGATCCATTTTTCTTTTTCGTCAAATAAAGAAAGGTGTGCCTTAATCGTTTTGCTATCGAGTTTATCATCAAGATTTAAGGGCAAAAACTTTCCAAAATTTTTGTAATATTTATTTAATTCTGAAAATTTTTCTTCTGTACCTGGTGTACAAATTTTATTTCTGAATTGGGTTTGAATTTTTAAATATTGATCAACAATTTTTTGTCTTTCTTTACGATCTTTAGGCACAGCAAATGCCATCTTCTCCGCAGCATAAAGCTTCGAAGAGATGAGCATCTGAATAAGGAAAACGATGACAATTTTTTTCAATGCTATTTCTGTAATTCTTTAACAAATTCTGATTCCCAAAGTCCCAAACAAGTACCATTGCTCAAAATTAGGATGAGATTATTTTCACCAATATTTTTTTCAATTTCTTCTCTTAGTTCTTTGATATCTCCAACCACTCGGGCCGGTCTTCCTGAAGCTTTTACCTCTTCAGTAATTTTATAAATATCCAAATCCCCTACCCCTTTAACACTAGTAGGTCTTGTTGGTTTCGTAAAAACTACTGAATCGGCTTTATCTAAAGAAGCAGAAAATTCTTTTTGAAAAATTGCACTTCTCGCTGTCGCTGAATTCGGCTCCATGATGACGTGAATTTTCTTGGCTGGATACTTTGCTTTAATGGCATCAATCGTTAAGACAACTGCTCTTGGATGATGGGCAAAGTCATCGATCACCAACGTCTTTTTATAAAAACCGCGCTCTTCTTGACGGCGTTTTACCATTTGAAGATTCTTAATGGCTTCGTTGATTTCACTTTCACTAATGCCTTCTAAAAGAGCATATTCAATAACTGCAGTTAGATTCAAGATATTGTGAAAACCAATAACATTAGTTTTAAACGTTAAAGTTTTTCCAGAAAAATTCATTTCAAAAGTTGATCCTTCTGTACTAGTTTTTACATTTTTCGGTCCTAATTCCGAACTTTCGCCGTAAAAATACCAATTCTTTTTATTAATGCCTTCTGTTTCGGTAAACAACTCTACGATGGCCGAATAATCTCGATTAACAATAATTTTTTTATCAATGTTTGGAAGAGCTGGCTTAAATTGATTTTTAATATCTTCAACAGATGAAAAAATATCTGCATGATCAAACTCGAGTGAGGTCAAAATCATATTATCTAACGAATAAGAACGAAATTTTGATATTTTTTCAAAATAGGCTGAATCATACTCATCTGATTCAATAAAAAAATATTTACCTGAGCCAAGACGTGATGACGGACGTCCCTCCATCACTCCACCGATTAAGTAACCAGGATTCAATTTTAAGTTTTCAAAAACTTGTGTTGCTAAATAAGTAGTGGTCGTTTTACCGTGAGTTCCAGCAATACCAATAACATTGACATCGGCCAAAACTAAAGCACCAATTGCACTTGGGAATGAACAAAAAGGAACACCAAGCTCTTCAATCAATCGGGCTTCTGATCCACTTCCGGGAACAACGTTACCAACAACAATTAAATCAAAACTTTTTAAATACTCTGTCGTCACTTGTGCCACTTGGTGACAAGGAATTCCTGTGGTACTCAAATAAGTACTCATCGGAGGATAAAAATTCGTATCTCCACCTTCTACGTCATAACCTTTTTCTTTTAACAAACAAGCGGCTGCGCCCATTCCCGTACCGCAGATACGATAAAAGAAAACTTTTTTTATCACATTCGCGCGAGATCTTAAGCCTTGATAATCTAATTTATTTTTTAAATTCATGAGTATTTCCATCAACTAAGTTTATTCTAATAAATCATTGTATCCTCGAATGATATTCACAGTGAAGCCTAAAGAAAAAAAAATAATTCCTGAGTATTTTGGGCGGAATTGTTTTTTCTAAGTAAATCAATTCAAAATACGATAAGCCGAGCGGGTAATGTTCATTTTACATGGGTGCTTAACATGAAAAAATTCTCGGCTTTAATTATTGTTCTCTCACTCTTTTTATCGAGTTGTAGCCAACTTAGTTTCGTTGAGCGAAATTCTGACATCACGAGAATACCTGCCTCGGAAGTTAACGAAATAAACTACTACCTAGCGATCGATAAATTCCACTACTACATCAACGAATATGCCAATGCCATGTCCGGTAAAATTCCCGATGAAGCCGTTGAAGCTTTAAGAGCTATCAATACAAAAGAAATTATTGAACTGGGATACGCCGAAGAAGACCTTGTAAGTGCTAAATCCTATGATGATTTTATCTTTGATTATTTGACGAAAAAATTACCCGATTTAAAGATTAAAAAATCAGAGATGCAATGGGGATACAATTTCTTTAAAACTAAATTAGATGAAGCTTTTGTTCTGGCGCCTTCAAAATTAGATATTAAATTAAATTTGCAAAATACGCCCGCGGTTGCCGTTAAAGAAATCAGCGTTCCAGTTGAAGAGCTTAATCCAAGTGATATGACTCTTGATTCTGGCCATTATATTTCCAACAGAACAACTCGTGCAATTTTCTGGGAAGCCATCGAAAACGACCGTGCTATTGAATTCCATATGGGAGATAGCCGCGAGTTCTTAAAAGGCTTAAAGGAAATGGGTGGTGAAATCCTTTATGAAGTAAAACCGCTTGCTAAAAATTATAATAAAATTTTTATTGTAAAATATCCTGGTGATGACAGCTACCGTTATGCAATCACCAATATTGGTGGTAAAGACCGCTTAGAACATTTAGTGCACCAAGTTTCTCTATCCAATTTTTCAGGGAAACAAATCAAATCTCCAATCTACCTAAAAGGCGATATTGAACAATTCCAAGCGACCAGAACTGCCGAACATATTCAGCAACTAAAACTTATGCCAAAAGCTGATCGAGTCATCGTCGGTCAAAAAGAATCAATTGATGGTAAATTTCAAATTTTTTGGAAAATCAAAGCACTACAAAATCTCTATGAGGAAAACCCAAAAGCATTTGATAAAGCCCTCGATGAGAAAACTAAAAATAAATTTTTCCAAGTTATTAATGCGAACTTTGAAGTAGTTTTCAAAGATAAAAAAATTATTGAAGACACTTACGCGCTATTTGAAGAAGATTTTAAGGCCAATCCCAAATTATTACCTCCTGGTTACAAAGTTTATAACTTTGACAATTTTACTGTTGAAATGTGCGACTACGTTTTCCAAGACCATCAAGGTCAAGAAGTTCGTTGGCGTGTTCTTTCTAACGTTTGGGGCGACGAAATCGTTCCAATGGCCCAAGCACTAAAAGCCACTGGCCACACCAACTTAACTTACATGGGAACAGCTGGTGCTTTTGGAAATAAAGGCTATAAAGTTGGAGACCTCGTTATTCCAACTGCGGTTCAAACTCATACCAGTAGACTTGGAGTGAGCGGGAAGGTCATGGACATTCCTGGAGCAAAAATAGGAGGAAGCGTTGAGCACGTCGGATCTGTTTTTGAAGAATCTCATGCTTGGCTTGATAAAGTTTCAAAAAGATCTGAATTTGTTGAAGTAGAGACATCGTACTTAAGAGAAATATTTAAAGATTCAACTGACAATTTAGAATTATATCTTTTAATCTCTGACGTTTTAGGAAGTGAAAATGAAACACTTGCTCACGCGACAAGTAGTAAAAGAAAAAATGCTCAAAATAAACTTTTGGCATCACTGTTTACAAGAGATACTGGTGGAAAAGCACCAACACCAATCGTTCCTAAAGTCGTTAGTGAAACTGAACGCCTTCGCCAATTAGTCGAAGAAGCCATTCCGGCGAAATCAACGGTTTTTAAATATTATGTATTCTCTCATTTAAAAGGGAGAAATGTTAAAACGGCTGCAGAAGTTGTTCAGTTTGCCGAAAATGCGGATGCCTTCACTGACAATTTTCTCACAGATCGAATGTCACAAATTTCTGAAGGGATTAAATACATTCGTCAGTCTACCCTTGGAACTCTTCCACCATTTAGACTGGCCTTTGATCGCGACTTGGTTGAAGGAAAATGGAATCCTAAAAAAGATAAACTAAAACTTAAGTTTAAATTCACCACTCCAGAGAGCAAAGCTGAATTAGAGAAATTTCTTTCTACGAATGCTGGTGTATTAAAAAAATTCAATGCTGCCGCAGATGTGGTGATTGAAGCTAGCAATAATCAAACAGCACTTGCTGATGAAGTCGTTGTTAATATCCCAGAAAGAACAGACTATGACTTAGTCTCTAAAATCTACAGCGAAGCGAGCTTCAAACAAGCCGGTCTCTATACTCAATCGACTTATAATGGGAATTTAAAATACGATTTTCTTCCGACACAAAAATCTGAAGCTGTTTGTGATATAAGTCAAAAATTTTGTACAATGGCTTTCTTTCCACCAACGGATGAAGTCTTTGAAGGCTTAAAAACTTCCACTGATATTTTAAAGTTCAATGCTCATGAAAGACTTAAAAAAGCTATTATCGATGCTAACAATATGTCAGGATTTTATCCTTGGCTTTCATACTCTGCTGAATATGAAGTTGTTAAAAGTTTACCGAGTGGATCATTTGCCGAAATCGTTCCAGAGGTTGATCCGAAGAAAGGATTAATCGTAAAGTTAAAAATCACGAACGAGGGCTTAAAGTATCCTCTAGTTGTTATGGAAGAGATCGCTCACTTAAGACAAATCACAGGGGATTATTTCGTTCATCCAATGGCCTGGGCCGAAGCGACCATGAACGCTCAACATGGCTCAAGCCGTGCAAAATTGTTCCTTGCCCATGCGGAAGTCAAAGCCCAACAAACCGTCTCTGCACTTATCAATGATGAACTTGAACAACAAAATCCTTCAATCGATAACTACATTGATCGAAGAACCAAACAAGCTGAGGATTTAGTCCATGCGCTTAAGAAAAAAGTAAAAGAAGAAGACAAGGCAAGAAAAGCTATTGGTGAAAAATATGCTAAACTTCAAGATGCCTTAGAAAAGAACGAACAAAAGTTGAATGATTACATCGCTAAAAATGATCGCAAAAATGTTAAAAAACTTATTGAATCATTTATGCCTTGGAATGAAATGGAACCAACTGAAATTGCAACTTGGAAACGACACCTCGATGCCATGGTTCAACCTATCGATAAAGAAAACGCCGTTCTTACTTTTAGAGGTCTACAAGATGATCTAGTTAGTATGAGTGACAAAGGTCCCTACCTTATGTCTACACTTCTGGCAAAAAATCAAGGTAACTACACTCGTAGATTGCGCAGTCTAAAAACTTATTATGGTAAGCTTGGAAAATCTGGAGTGGATTCAAATTATGTAAATCCTCCCTTTAATCAACGGGCCATCTCAGTCATTTTAAGTGGTCATAATATTGATCCTGTTTCCTCTCCTTATATTTCTTCAGCTCCTTATTTGAATGCTAGCAATTTCATGGGAATGGAAAAAAATAAAGGATTAGCAGTTATCAAACTCCACAAAGATAGATTGAATTATAATGTTCTCAATACTTTTGGTGAAAAAGAATCGCTAATTCCAATGATTATTTTCCCAGATGAAATCGTTGGCCTGTATGATTATGATCAAGCAGGTGGACAAAGTTTTTATGATGAACTAAGTAAAAAACTAGGACGAAAAGTTAATAGTGATGGATTCGTCGACACTAAAGTACAAAAAATTCTCGATCAAACCCTAAATTGGTTAAACAAAATGAATCCAGAAGGAGTGGTTTCTCCTCCTCAAACAACGCCAAGTTATGATCTGGTTCCAGGAAACTCAACTCCAGACGCGACGAAAGTAAAAAAATACAAAGGATTCGCTCCAAAAGCCGATTCAAATTGTAATGAGATTATTAATTTCTATCTTTTAAATATGCTTTAAAACAAAAATGGCCAGGATTCCCTGGCCTTTTTTTTTATTCCACGATCGCCCGAATGAGACTGTCTTGATCAATAGACTTCGTCACAAAAGAATCTACTATATTTAGACCTTTTTCTTGCACTAAATATCCCTCTAAAAAATTCAAAGTAAGTAAGACTCTTTTAATATCTGGATTAATTTGTTTTACGTTTTCTAAGAACTCTACCCCATCCATGGTTTCCATTTGATAACTTGAAATGACTTTGCTGATTTCATGAGAACGAACCATGCCGATAGCTTCTAATGGATCGTTAGAGGCTATGACCTTAAACCCTAAATTTCCTAGCAATGTTTTGTAGGAATTTAAAAAGTGGTTGTCATTATCAAGAAGTAAAATCATACATATCTCCAGTCTGACTATCTTCAAGACTAGAATACCTTTAAAGACCATATTGACCGAATGACGAAGGGGCTAAGTATTTGAGACTAATAAGTAGTAAGTGATAATCATAGAATGTTGATATATCAAACTCGGTAGCAGTTAATAAATCATGGGATTTTGTTTGTAAAAAACTCATAATAGAAAATTAGTCACTTAAAAAGTTATTGCCTATTTTCTGAGGCAACTCTTCTATTCTCTAGCTAAAAAGCTCCATAGCTCACTTCCTAATTCTTTTCGAATCTTAGTGAGTCCCGCTCTTGAGTACCAGTAATGTTGAGTAGCATTGGTTAAGATAATATGCCCCACTGATCGATCGCTATCGATCCAAAAGGAAGTACCAGTAAATCCTAAATGTCCAAATGTATGGGCCGAACAGCCTTTAGCGGCCAATGTGTTTTCTAAATCTTGTGGATGATCAAAACCATTTATAAAACGCTGACTCTGGTTAAAGGTTTTAAACTTCTCTTGCATCTGAGTGATCATTGCGGTTTCTTTATTTAAATTCAAAAGTGATTTCGCCAGTCCATCAATGGTGGCAAACAATCCGGCATGAGAGACAAATTGATTTAAAACCAAACAATTATCATCATGAACTTCTTTGTGAATAGGTTTTTTTTCTCGCATCCCACTCATCGGAGTTAAGGCATATTCCGGTAATTCATTCCAATAAACTAATTCTTCATCAAAATAAAATGAACATAAATCTTTTAAACTTTTTCCAGATTTTTTTTCAAGCTCTAACATTGTTCTGAGTGAAGAATAGTCTGAGTAGAGTGTCTCTGATTCTTTCACTTCATAAGCGAAGATGAATTCCTTCCAAGCTTTTTTGCTTAAGCGTCCCCCGAGCGGAAGACCGGCTTGATGATTTAACAACAGATCCATTTTTGGATCAAACAATTCAGGTTGTTTGAGGCGAATGGCAGAATTAGTTAATGCTTTAGTTAGGCTCGCCAAATCAAAATAGAGAAATGGTTCTAAATGGCGAACACCATTTTGAAATTCAAAACATAAGAACTGATTCTTTTTAAAATCAATCGCCGCCACAGCAATACTGTCAAAGTCTTGCTCAGACATCAATTGATGAGCGTGTAGGGCAATTTCTTCAAACTGATTTGAGTCCATAACTTCCTCTATTAGATCTCTATACCTTATAAAAATTCTAACTTAAGATTTAAATGAATGTAAGGCAAAGTTGATAGAATTCAACGCTCGATTGATTTTTCAGGTCAAAAGTTTCATTTTTAGAGAGTTCAATTATTTCTGGATTCTGACCCAGAATGAAAAAATACTCATGATCAGTTTGGCAGACAAAATGCTCATCACGATTCAACTCACCTCTATGCATGAGACAGTTTACTTTTTGTGGATGATAGATAATTCCTAAATCCCAACTGGTTTCTAGAAGATGATCCTTTGTTAATATTTGGCGGTAACTTAGTCTATCGTCTCCTGAAAAATGTTTTGGAGATTTATCTAAAATAAATTCACTTTTATGGACCTGGTCACTGATTTCAACCTCTGGTCCTTTCCAAAGAGCGAGCCAGCGTTTTCGATTCGGAAATAGAGAAAAATCCCCATTCCCTAATACTTCAGCGACACTAATTCTCCACTGAAAATCATCACTATCGACAGATTTTCCTTCCGGAAAAACTTGATACTCATGAGTTATGCCACCACCATTTTTCCAGGGCATTTTTTTAAACTGATCCAGTGATGTTCTTTTCATAAAATTTCTCAAAAAAAAGGAGGCCCTAAAGCCTCCTTTTATTATTTGTTTTTTAGTGCTGCTTGAGCTGCTGAGAGTCTTGCAATCGGAACGCGATATGGAGAACAAGAAACATAATCTAGTCCTACTTTATGGCAGAACTCAATTGATTTAGGCTCACCACCATGCTCACCACAAATACCCACGTGCATATTTGGATTAGCTTTTTTACCTTCACTCACAGCGTGTTTAATTAAAAACCCAACACCTTCTTGATCTAAGCTTACAAATGGATCGTACTGTACTAATCCTTTGGCCACATAGTCTGGTAAAAATTTTCCAGCATCATCACGAGAAAGACCAAAAGTAGTCTGAGTTAAATCATTCGTTCCAAAAGAAAAGAATTCTGCGTGTGGAGCAATTTGACCTGCCATAATAGCAGCTCTTGGTAACTCAATCATTGTTCCCACTTTATATTTAATAGATTTTCCTTTCTCTTTGAAAATTCTTTCGATCTCTCTAATGGCATCGTCTTTTAGAATTGTTAATTCTCCTTCAACGGCAATGAGCGGAATCATAATTTCTGGATAAACTTTAATTCCATTATCTTGGCAAATTAAAGCAGCTTCAGTAATGGCCTGAACTTGCATGCGGTAAATCTCAGGAAAAGTAATGCCTAAACGACAACCTCTATGACCAAGCATCGGGTTAAACTCGTGAAGTCCCTCTCCTCTTTGTTCAATTACTTTTAGATCTAGACCTAAGCTATCTGCTAATTCTTTTTTATCTTCAATTGTATGAGGTAAGAATTCATGCAGAGGAGGATCTAATAAACGGATATTAACAGGTAAACCATTTAATACGGTAAAAAGACCAATGAAGTCTTCTCTTTGAAAAGGAAGAATTTTAGCTAAAGCCAATTCACGCTCTTTTACCGTGTTGGCAAAAATCATTTCTCTTACCGCTAAGATACGAGATTTTTCAAAGAACATATGTTCAGTACGACAAAGACCAATTCCTTCCGCTCCAAACTGTACGGCAACCTTACTATCTTCAGGAGTATCAGCGTTAGTTCTTACGCGAAGTTTTCTAAATTCGTCTGCCCAACCCATATAGATGGCAAAGTCATCAGAAATTGCTGCATCGATTGTTGGAATAATTCCTTCAATCACTTCACCAGTTCCACCATCAATTGTTAACGAGTCGCCTTCTTTATATTTTTTTCCATCTACAGTCAGCGTTCCTTGAGTGTAATCGATGATTAAACTTCCACATCCTGCCACACATGGTTTCCCCATTCCTCTTGCCACTACGGCGGCATGAGAAGTCATCCCTCCACGAGCTGTCAAAATCCCTTGTGAAGCAACCATTCCGGCAATATCTTCAGGTGATGTTTCTTGTCTTACCAGAATAACTTTAAACCCTTCTTCTGCTAAGGTGTGAGCTCTTTCACTTGAAAAAGCAATTGTTCCTGCTCCCGCACCTGGAGATGCTGGTAGACCTTTTGCGATGACATTTTTCTTAGCCTTAGGATCTAAACGAGGGTGAAGAAGTTGATTTAAATCTTCCGGGCTAATTCTTAAAATTGCTTCTTCTTTAGAAACAATTCCTTCATTCACTTGATCAACTGCAATCTTAATGGCTGCAGCTGCCGTTCTTTTTCCGTTACGAGTTTGTAAAATATAAAGTTTATTATTTTCAATGGTAAACTCAATATCTTGCATGTCTTTGTAGTGACGTTCTAATTTTTTATACGTTTCAGTTAATTCTGCGAATGCTTTAGGCATTGCTTCTTCTAACGTTTTTAAATTTTTATTTGAATCATTTTTTGAAAAATCATTAATTGGTTGTGGTGTTCTAATACCAGCTACAACGTCTTCACCTTGAGCATTAATTAAATACTCTCCAAAAAAGACCGCTCTTCCTGTTGATGGATCACGAGTAAAACATACCCCTGTCGCACATTCATTCCCCATGTTTCCAAATACCATAGATTGAACGTTTACAGCTGTTCCCCAAGTGTGGGGGATATCATAAATTTGACGATACTTAATGGCACGTGGGTTATTCCAAGAGTCAAATACGGCGGCAACAGCGCGCCATAATTGTTCCATGGGATCAGTTGGGAATGTTTCCCCAGATTCTTCCATAATGATTTTTTTAAAGACAGTGACCAGCTCTCTTAGATCAGCAGCCGTTAGTTCAGTGTCTTCATGCACTCCACGCGCTTCTTTTAAATCTTCCATCGTTGCTTCAAGTAATGAAACATTAAAATCCATAACGACGTTCGCGTACATTTGAATAAATCTTCTATATGAATCCCAAGCAAATCTTTCGTTATTTGTTTTTTTAGCGAGGGCCAAAACGGTTTGATCATTTAAACCAAGGTTTAAAACCGTATCCATCATTCCCGGCATTGAAGCACGAGCTCCAGAACGAACAGAGAATAATAAAGGATTTTCTAAATCACCAAATTTTTTACCGGCCAATTCTTCAACCGTTTTTACTGCTTTAGTTACTTGTTCACGAATCTCATCATTAATTTTTCTTCCCACTTTTTCGTAATCTAAACAGGCTTCTGTTGTTACGGTAAAGCCAGGAGGAACTGGAAGTTTAAGCGCACACATCTCAGCCAGGTTTGCCCCTTTTCCACCCAGAAGGCCTTTCATGTCTTTATTACCTTCGTTGTGCTTGTCACTGAAAATGTAGACCCATTTCTTTGCTGTCATGCTTTCGTCCTTTAATAAATCGTTCATGCCTAATTTAACCTGCTGTTAGCTGCAGGAAAATGGGCATAAGTGTGAATGATATCGCTGATTAGTGTAGCTTAAAGGTGCGGTGTTTGAAAAAGGAAAAGTGTTTGTAAAAATATTATGACGCTAAAAAAAGAGGGGCTTTTAGCCCCTCTAACAAAATTAAAAAGTTATAACTTAAAACTTTAATTTATCTTTTAAATAAGACTCAATATGATCCAATGAAATTCTTTCTTGAACCATGGTGTCACGATCACGAATCGTCACTGCATTATCAGTTAAAGTATCGAAGTCCACAGTGATACAAAATGGAGTACCGATCTCATCTTGTCTTCTGTAACGCTTTCCGATTGTCCCTGAGACATCATATTCACACTTATAGTTTTGCGATAACTGATTCAATAATTTTTCTGCTTTATCCTCAAGATCTGGCTTTTTCATTAATGGCATGATCGCTACTTTAATTGGCGCTAGACTTGGATGAAATTTCATCACTGTTCTTTCTTTATCTGGATCCCCCGCGTTTTCTACACGGTAAGCATCACAAAGAACCATAAGGAGTCCACGATCACAACCAACAGAAGTTTCAAGAACGTAAGGAATATATTTTTCATTACCGTTCACTTGGTCTACATAATGTAGGTTTTTTCCAGAGAATTCTTCGTGTTGTTTTAAATCGAAGTCTGTTCGAGAGTGAATCCCTTCAACTTCTCCCCAGCCAAATGGGAATTCATATTCAATATCAAAAGCCGCATCAGCGTAGTGAGCAAGCTCTTCTTGTTTATACCATTTCAATTTATCAGCGCGAATTCCGTTTGCTAAATGCCAGTTCCATCTTTGCTCTTTCCACTGCTCCATCGCTTCTTTTTGCGTTCCTGGCTTGATGAAATATTGCATTTCCATTTGCTCAAATTCACGCATTCTGAAAATAAAATTTC
>JAKLJM010000034.1 GCA_023151145.1 Bacteriovoracaceae bacterium
GCTTCTGGAATCTTCCAAGAATCGCCTATCATTAAAACGAAAATTGAAGTTTTTGATGATATTTTAGAGGCAGATGAAGAACTAGATGCTTATACCAGATCTGTTATTAACCAAGTTAAAAAACTTTCGGAAATAAATCCTTATTTCAATGAAGAAATGAAACTTGCCATGCTTAATTCACCATCGCCTGGTGCTTTGGCTGACTTGGTAGCATTTGCCATCTCTTTAGATATTCCAGAGGCACAAGATTTTCTTGAAACATTGGTGGTTAAGAAGAGATTTGCAAAACTATTAGTTTATTTGAAACGTGAAAAAGACGTGGCAGATATCCAGAAGAAAATTTCGGACGAAGTAAACGATAAAGTAAATAAGTATCAAAGAGAATATTTTTTAAGAGAACAACTTAAAGTTATTCGCCAAGAACTTGGAATGGAAGAAGACGAAAAATCTAGAGACGTTAAGCGTATAAAAGAAAATCTAGAAAAAGTAGGAATGCCAGAAGATATTTTAAAAACGGCAAAAGAAGAATTAGAAAGATTAGAATTAATTCCTGATAGTTCACCGGAATACACTGTTTCAAGAACGTATTTAAATTGGCTCTTGGAACTTCCATGGAATAAAGCTACTAATGACAACGTAGATATCAAAGCTTCAAAGAAAATTTTAGAACGTGATCACTATGGTCTTGAAAAAGCTAAAGAAAGAATTTTAGAGTTTTTAGCTGTTAGAAAGTTAAAGCCAACATATGACGGAACAATTCTCTGTCTAGCTGGTCCTCCTGGGGTTGGTAAAACTTCAATGGGGAAATCTATTGCTGAAGCTCTTGGAAGAAAGTTTTATCGTTTTTCTCTGGGTGGGATGAGAGATGAAGCTGAAATCAAAGGACACAGAAGAACGTATGTAGGAGCGATGCCTGGTAAAATTATGCAAGCTCTTAAAAGAGTAGAAGTAAATAATCCAGTTATCATGCTTGATGAGATTGATAAAATTGGAAAGAGTTATCAAGGTGATCCTGCATCTGCACTGCTAGAGGTTCTTGATCCAGAACAAAATGCTACGTTTATTGATAATTATTTAGATATCCATTTCGATCTTTCGAAAGTGTTATTCATCGCAACGGCCAACTATATCAATGATATTCCAGAAGCGCTTTTAGATCGTATGGAAGTTATTGAACTTTCTGGTTATACCATGGAAGAAAAAGTTTCAATTGCTATTAAATGGATTATTCCAAGACAGCTTTTTAATGAGACATTGATTAAAAAATTAATTGCTGATTATGCACGTGAACCAGGGGTTCGAGTACTTGAACAATTAGTGGCGAAACTTTGCAGAAGAGCGGCACTTGAAAAAGTTTCTCATCCGAAGAAAAAATTGAAATTTTCTCCGAAAGAAAAAGACCTAGAGAGTATCCTAGGTACGCCAAGATTTTCATCTGAATCAGCTGAAAAGAAAAACCGTCCTGGTGTTGTTACCGGTTTAGCATGGACTGCATACGGTGGAGAGATTCTGTTTATTGAAACTCTTCCATTAAAAGGAAAGGGATTTAGATTAACTGGTCAGTTGGGTGAAGTTATGAATGAGTCAGCAAATCTGGCCTATTCTTATGTTAGAAAACTTCTTCAAACTCAAATTGAGAATTCTCAACCAGTGAAAAAAGTTATTAAACCGAAAAAAGGTGAAGTGGCGAAACCAGCTGAAGTTCAGCCAGTGCAAGAAGATTACTTAGCTCTGCATGAAGTCCATCTTCACTTACCTGCTGGTGCGACTCCGAAAGATGGTCCTTCTGCTGGTATAACAATGGCGTTGGCCCTCTATAGTTTAGCGACTAATAAAGCAGTGAGTTCTGATTTCGCGATGACTGGAGAGTTAAGTTTAACTGGTAAAGTGTTACCGGTTGGTGGAATAAAAGAAAAAGTTCTTGCAGCTAAAAGAGCAGGAATTAAAAATATTATTCTTCCTAAACAAAATGAGAAGGATTTAAAAGAAGTTCCTGAAATGCATAGAAAGGGGCTTAAGTTTTATCCGGTATCACATTTTGATGAAGTTTTAAAAATTGCATTAAAATAGAATGTTCATTACGGGCTTAAGAAGTTTTTTGATCCTAGATCGAAAGACATCTTAAGTCCTATCATGGCACTTGTGTCAGTCTTATGGTTATCTATTTTATTTCTACCCAGTGAAAAACTGATATTAAATTTTTTAGTTTCAAATATATCAAGCCCAATTCCATAATAAAAAGCCCCAGATTTTTCTTCAGATTTTAAATTATAGAGAGAGTAGATAGAGTTTTGTTGATATTCGCTTAGGCTTGAAACCATATTGAATTTTGCAGAGGTAAAACCATAGCCTAATTGTAAAAAAAAATGTTTATTAACAAACACTTTAGAGTCTAAGCTAATTCTCGAATATGTACCCTTAAATTCCTGATTAAAATCGTCGTGTTTTAGTGAGCCGTTATAGCTTCCTTTTGTGTATAAAAGCCCATACTCGATTAGACTTACTCGCTCAGCGAGACCTACTTGAAAAGAGGAACCTGAAACGTCAGTTTTGTAATCGGAAAAAGCATTTGAACTGACATCGTTATAGGAATAACCAAGTCTTAGAACTGTACTTCCATGGGTTAATGGAGAAAGGAGGAGAAAACTGAATAAGAGAACTCTTTTAAGATTCGTCTTCATGCTTACTTATCGTCAACTTCAAGATTACCTTTATTCAGTATTAATGGATCCATTGGTGGAGGAATATTTTTCCCGCCAGCTTAGTCGGATTTAAATTTGATATTCTAAATTATGAGAGGCATTTTTCTAATGTTTGATAAAAATGCTTGGAGAATTAATGGGAAAATTTAATTTAAAATCTTTCGTAGCGATGGCAATAATTTTATTATTTTCATCTTGTCTTAAGAAAGAAGAAATCATCGGAACCTATAGTCATCAAACGAATATTATAAAACCTGGTGACATTATTGTTTCTAATGGAAACTCTGATTCACTTATTTTATTAGACGCCACTGGTGAGTACAAAAAAACTTTATATGATGTAGACAATATTTCAGAAACGATCAGTGGAATTGCTTATAAACCTGATACTAAAGAAATTATTTTCACTGTCACTGGGGCAGCACTACGAGTTGGTGCAGTTTCGATTGTTGATGGTAGCTATAGAAATTTTATTATAAATGTAAGTTTAACGGCACCACTTAGAGGTGTCGCTGTCATGACCGATGGTAACGTACTTGTTACACATGCAGGTATCATTCAAAAATTTTCAACAGATGGAACGAGAATAACCGCTGGAGCATGGCCAAAAACGTTAATGGGTACACCTCAGCAAATAAGTGCTCTACCAAATGGTGGATTCCTAAATTGTTCAGATGCAACGGATCTTGTGCGCACTTATGATTCAGCAGGAGTACAAACGGGAACATCTGTAGCTTCAGGGATTGCAACAACAACTGACGTGTTTGCATGTATGCGCCTAAGTAACGGACGGATTGCAAATGCATGGAATGGAACAACTGATACGATCAGTTTGTGGAACTCTGACTTTACAGGCAGAGTAAATATTTATGCTGATACTTCTGTACTGGGAAATCCAAGAGGAATTGCTCAAAGGGCCAATGGAAATCTTCTCATTTCAGACGCAACAAATAATTACTTAGTCGAAATAGATATCGACGGAAATTTAATTGATAAGTTAGGTGGCTCCATTTTAAATGGGCCAACCTCAGTATTTGTTATGCCAAATTATTGAATAGATTTTCCAATAATAGTTGTAAATAACGCATCAACAGAATGGTTTAATGTTGTTGATTGATTTCTTGAGCGGCATTACCACTCATTTGAGCTAGATTTCCAACCTCTTCTGCAACTACCGCGAAAACTTTTCCATGTTCACCCGCTCTAGCAGCTTCAACCGATGCATTGAATGAGAGGAGTTTGGTTTGAAAAACGATGTCATTAATGACACTGGTTTTTTGATTAATCGTCTCAATCAAAGTCATCATGTTTTTAACATCAGATGCTGTTGTATCCAATGTTTCAATGGTGTCTTTTTGTGATTGATTGATTTCATCTATAGATCTGAGCATCTCTTGAGAAACTTCTTTTCCTTTTACCGCAGAAGATTGACAAGTTTTCATCATCAACTGTTCCAGAGTCTTTATCGACGATGGCATCCATATATCCGAGCGTATTATTGGTCATGAGCGTACTAAAAGTATTTAAAAGAGCATTCGTTTCATTTAATTTTTTAAATTCTAAATAAGAAGTTTCGATTTTCTTTTGAGAATAAAAGCCTACCACTGAGCCAACTAAAGAAAGAACGACTAATATTGAAATTCCAAATTGAAGTTTTCTGGTAACAGAAAATTTACTTTTAGCGGGCATAAAATCCATCCTTCATTGAAATTAAATTACGATTATTTAATTATTCGGATGTTAGAGATTAAACATTAATGAAAGATAAATAAGATTTGATTTTGAAAATAAAAAAAGCCCGATTGTTTAGATCGGGCTTTGATTTAGAATGTAATAATAAAATTAGAATTCGTCTGAATCGTACTCAGAAACTGGAGCGTGCTTAATTTTACCAGCAGCAATCTCTCTAAGAGCTGTAACGACTTCTTTGTTTTTTGAACGAACTAAAGGCTCAGCACCTTCTCTTAATTGCTTAACTCTTTTAGTAGCTAAGTGAACTAATTCGTATCTGTTTTCAACTTTTTCAAGGCAATCTTCAATTGTAATTCTGGCCATGAATGGACTCCATTAGAAATAACATTAGGTATGAACATTAACTTATAAGCCCAAAGGCGATTTTTGTCAAAAATAACCTTCGAAGCTTATTAACCGTGATGTTTATTTTCAAGATCGTGATAAAGAGCGTCAATTTCTTTCTCGTAAGTTTTTAAAATGACTTTCTTCTTAAGCTTTAATGACGGAGTAATGTGGCCGTTTTCAACAGTGAAATCACTCGGTGCAATATAAATCCCTTTAATTTTCTCATAGCTTGGGAGCTCTGCGTTTACGTGTGCTACCTCTTGTTCGATGAGAGAAACCACTTGAGGGAGTAGATGAAGGTCCTCATGGCTGAAATTTGGCTCTAGGCCTAATTCTGCCTGCATTGGGATAAATGCTTCACGATCAAGGCAAATGACGGCAATAAGGAATTTTCTTTTATCTCCGACAATCATGGCGTTAGCGATATGCTTTTCAAGTTTTAATTGGTTTTCAATTTTTTGAGGAGCAACGTTTTTCCCACCACTAGTAATAATGATGTCCTTCTTGCGATCAGTGATTTTAATATAACCCTCAGTTGTGATTTCACCAATGTCACCGGTAAGAAACCAACCATCTTTAAAGGCTTCTGCCGTAGACTTCTCGTCTTTATAGTAGGCACCAAAAAGGGCTTCAGTTTTAATCATGATCTCACCATCATCAGCGAATTGAATTTGTACGTCACCCAATGGGAGACCAATTGATCCAGGAATCTGTTTCACTACTGGGTTGAGAGTGCAGGGAGCAATGGTTTCCGTTAGACCATATCCTTCGAGAATAGTGAGATTCGCGTTTTGTAAAAATTTAATAATATCAGGAGCCAGCGGAGCACCCCCAGAAATTAGAAATCGAATCTTTCCACCAAAACGTTGGTAAATTTTTTGAAAGACTAATTTATAGGCTAAATTTTTTTGTAGGATCTCAACTGGAGACGGAGAAAGGTCGCGATCAATTTTTTCAAAATATTTATTAGAAGCCTCTAGGGCCCATGCAAAGACTTTTTGTTTTAGATCTGATTCATTGGCAATATTTTCGAGCACCTTAGCATAAACTTTTTCAAAAATTCGAGGAACGGCAATCATAATTGTAGGACGTGCGATTTGAAGATTATCGACAACTTTATCTAACGACTCTGCGTAGACACATTCAAAACCGAAAACGAAATTTAACATTGAATCACAACGACCAAGTACATGGCTTAATGGCAAAAAAGTAAGAGTTCTATCATTGGCGTTGATATTACTTCTCAATGTGTTGGCAACATTTTTTAACATGGCCACGAAAGCTTTGTGGGTAATAGTGGCACCTTTTGGCACACCTGTTGTTCCCGATGTATAGATGATACTCGCTAAATCATCAGGTTTAATTTCTTCTACGTAAGCTTCAAATATTTTTGGTGAACGCTCTTTTTCTTCTGCCCCCAGAAGGAGCAAGTCTTGATAGCTGATAAATGTAAATTCTTCACCTAGTTCAGCAACTAAATTTTCATCAATTGGTTTCAAACTAATAATATGTTTTACATTTTTAATTTGAGATTTAATTTCAAGAATTTTTTGAAACTGTAATTCATTCTCAATAACCACACAGGCACTTTCACTGTGGTTTAAAATATATTCAATTTCAGATGCGATTAAATTTGGATAAACTGGAACAATAACTAATTGAGCACAAAGACCGCCAATATCCATGAAATGCCATTCTTTATTTGTTTGTGACAAGATGGCCAATTTTTGGTGTTGGTCTAAGCCAAGTTTTCTAAGTCCTAAAGCAATTTTTTCAGTTATCGCAAGATAGTCTTCATAAGAATAAAAATGTAGCGAGTTTTGATCAATCCACCCAATGACGTTTTTATTGGGGTTTTTTTGGCAACGTTCAAAAAACAATTGCGATAAGGTTCTATCCTTAGCCATTTTATTTTCCTTTAAGATTCTATTGCTTTTAATTTCGGCACTTTATTTTAAAAAGTTTAAACCTCTCTTTGTAATTGAGCAATTTTGTTTGGCTTAAAGTTATAAGCGCAGGAGGAAAACTTGAAAAAACTATTAATCTATTCTCAGTGTCAAAGAAGTAGCAAAAAAGGCGCTTATTTTCATTTCAAAGGTTACTATCGTGGAGAGCGAGTAAATTACATTTGGGTAGAAGGGGAACATCGTTTTGAACTTAAGAAAGAATATCTTCTGTGGGTCTCAGAGCTCAGATTCTCTAAAGGTTTATTAGAGGTCAAGGTTTTGGCCACCAAGGAAGTTTAGCCGACAAAAATTATTGGAAGAATTAAATAAAAACTAAGGTTAAATAAAATAGATAAATTATAGCTTTCAAGCTATATTGGTCACCTATGGAAGATAGAGATTGGTCTAAAATAACTGTAGAAGAAATGGCTTTAGATGAGAGAAAGTTTCTCCATGAGCTTTCTAATTTTCTAGTTGTGGCTCACGGGATGTCTACATTTGTTCAACAATCTTTATCGGAAAATCCAGATTCAAATCCATCAGATGTCGAGAAGATGAATAAAGTAATGGACTCTATCAACAAAATTAACCGTCTAGTTAGAAATCGTCGTACAGTCCTTCACTCAATATCAGTTAAATAATTATTTGACGTGAACGTTTACCAGATCTCCAATCATGAGTGCGTTTACTTCTAAGACTGGAGTTTCTTCTAATTCTTCCATCTTGTTTAAAACGCCAATTGAAGTCGTTTCTTCGGAGTGAAGAATTTTTAATTCACCAACTTTGATTTTGTGGTTGAATCTTTTCTTGCCACCGTAGGGATCAAGAACAGAAACAATTCTAAAAACATCCAAGACACTATCTTTTCTAATGCCCTGATTTTTTCCCATATCAACGTAAAAGTTTTTTCTGATTGTTTCATTTGGTGTTCCCATCGGAATATCTTGCGCGATGGAATAAATAACATAGTCTTTTGCAAAAGCCATGCTGGCCGTAAAGGCAAAGAGAACAGCAATTATTAAAGGAGTATCAATAAACTTAAAGAGCTTTTTCATGCAGGAGACCTCTCGTTGAATCTTGCAATATTAATATTTGCAGGAGCAAGACTCGTTTCCTTTATCGGAAATCATTTTGGAGAGTGAAGAATCTAAAAGAAAGAGAGAGATAAGCGGAAAGATTTTCCCGCTTATTTTACTCGGATATATTTTAAGTAATTGAAAACGATATCAGATGGGCGATAGTTCTTAACGTAGTCGTGGTAAAGAATAAAATTACGAGAATAGTACTGCATGATCCAAGGGACATCTTCATTGATCAGCAGTTGTGCCTTAATCATCAGATTCATTCTTTCTTCACCGTCACTTAGTTTACTTAGTTTGGAATAAATTTCATCAAATTCTGCATTGGAATAGAAAGAGGCATTAGGTCCTGGAGCATGATTTTGAGAATGTAAAAGCTGAAAAATATTTTCAGCATCAGGATAGTCGAGGGTCCAACCATCTTGAAAAAATTGTAAATGCCCAGTTCGAGATTTTTCTAAATATTCGTTGAAATTATTTTTTACGATCTTTAACTTGATTCCTACTTTTGCCAATTGGTCTTTGAAATATTCGGCTTGAGAGTTACTGAGCTTTGACTCTGCACGTGTATCATAAACAATTTCTGGCAGATTTTTACCGCCAGGGTATCCAGCTTTTTCTAAAAACTGTTTAGACAGTTCTAAGTCATATTTATAAGAAAGTTCTTGAGAGGGAGAGTAACCAAATACACCTGGAGTTAAAATGGAATTGGCTTTTTGTCCGGTGTTATTGGTAAAACGTCGAACATATTCTTCCATGTCGATAGCGTGAGCTATGGCTTTTCGAAGATTTGAGTTTTTTCCGAGGGTCGGATCTTTCATATTAAAAGCGAGCCACCAAAAAGTAAGAGTTGGCATCGTTTGAATATGTACACCCATTTTCTTCATTTTATCATTAAGATTTCCATTCTCATCGAAGATCTCGGCATGTAGGTCTTGCGGAATAACGAGAACATCAATTTCTTTATTTAGAAATTTTTGCCAACGTTCTTTATTATCTTTTACAACATAAATATTCACTGTTTCTAGAAAGGGAAGTTTTTCTCCAGCGTCTTTTAAGAGACCAATGGAATTAGCATAGCGATCACCTTCGCCTGGATAAAATGATTCGTGATAATTTTTAAATTTTTGTAATTGAACTTCTGATTTGGGATCAATTTTAGAAATATAAAATGGACCAGTACCAATGGTTTTAAAGGTAAGATCATTGTTATAAAATTCGACAGCTTCCATGGGAATTGGGCTGACAAAACTCATCGCTAACTTGTAAATAAACTGCGGAGACGGACGAAGTAATTCGATGACGAGTGTAAATTCATCGCGGGCATAAATTCCTTTAATGGGAGTTGTTTGCAATTTTTTAAAATCATTGCCAACAACTTTAGAGAATTCTGCTATTCCGTCCACTAGATCTTCAACTAACCATGATCCCGTAGAATTCAGGGGAGCAAACATGAGTCTTTTTATAGAGGTGATGAAGTCTTCTGCTTTAACGTGACGTATTTTTCCTTTAAAGGCGGGATCGTCATGGTAGCGGATATTTTTTTTAATTTTGATGATGTAACGTTTTCCATTATCTTCAATTTTTGGCATTTCTTCTGCTAAAAGTGGCTTTAACTCATAAGGACGATTGAGATAATGGTATTCATACAATTGCTCATAGACTTGGTACATGATCGTTCCAGAGACGTTGTCGTATGAATTAGCGGGGTCTAGGGTAGAGATTTCACTAGTGATATTCATGGAAAAAGTTTTAGAAGTTTTCTCTGATTCTGGTTTTGAACAACTCCAAACAAAGAAGAGCGAAAGAAAAACAACTAAAACTTTTTTCATAGTTATCCTGTTATAATGATCTGATAATTTGTTCTTTTACAGTAGCTAAAAATGGAACAAGTTGAGCTTTGTCGCCTGATCCTTGAGCCATGTCTGGCTTGCCACCACCTCGACCATTGATTATACCAAAGTTATTTTTTAATATTTCGCCGCAGTTAACTTTAGATGATTTTGGAGCTTTTAAGAGTACTGATACTTTGTCGCCATCAATAGATGTTAAACAAAGTACAGCTGTCTGAAATTTACTAGAAAATAAATCAGAAAGTTTTCTAAGATCTGCACCATTGTTGGCTTCGGCAAAACAAACATCTACACCATTATGTTTTTCAAAGTTTTTGAAGAGATCTTGAGATTCAATGTTTTGAATTTTATCTTTAAGAGATTCAATTTCTTTCATTTTTTCTTTGATATCACGATATAGATTTTCAACTTTAGTAATAGCTTTTTCTTCTTTATCTTGAACCAGCGATTCAATTTTTTTAAGAATATGTGAGCGATCAGTTAAATAGTTTAATGCCGTTTCAGATGTCGTTGCTTCTATTCTTCGAACACCTGTTGCTAGCGACGTTTCAGTAAGAATGGTAAAAAGACCAATGTCTCCTGTGTTATGAACGTGGGTTCCACCACAAAGCTCTGTTGAAAAATTCCCCATCGTTAACACTCGAACTGTATCACCATATTTTTCACCAAAAAGCGCCATAGCACCTTTTTTCATAGCAGCGTCCATACTCATTACATTAGCATCAACTGCGCTGGCCTTTCTAATCTCGTCGTTCACGAGGTTTTCGACTTGCTGAATTTCTTCTTTAGTCATTGCTTGTAAATGAGTAAAGTCGAAACGCAATTTCTCACTGGTCACAATTGATCCAGCTTGTTTTACGTGAGAACCTAATACTTTTATTAAAGCAGCTTGTAACAAGTGAGTGGCTGAGTGATTGCGCATAGTAAGTTGACGAGTTTTTTTATCGACTTCAAGTGTGTATGACTTACCAACTTCAAGTGCATCAGCATCTTTTGATAAGTGAACATGTAAACCATCAACAGGTTTTTGAGTGTCATCAATATGTGCAATGATATTGTTCTGTAGTTTAATAGCGCCGATATCACCAACCTGACCACCGCCTTCACCGTAGAACGGAGTGGTATCGAAAATTAATCCTAATTGATCACCCATTTTTTCAATATGAAGTAGTTTTGCTTCGACACTTAGTTTTTCGTAACCAACAAAGTTAGTGACACCATGTTTTTGTTTTACTTCATGAAAAACTTTGTCAGACATATCAAGAGCACCTTTCCAAGATTTTCTTGATTGTTCTTTTTGTTCTTCCATAGCTTTTTCAAAGCCTGCATGGTCTAAGTTAATGTTGTGATCGCGAAGATAAATTTCCGTTAAATCAGCTGGAAATCCATAGGTGTCGTAAAGTTTAAATGCAACAGCACCAGGAAGAACACCCTTCACTACATCTTTTGCAATAGCTTCATTCAAATATTTAAGACCATTATCTAAGGTTTCACGGAACTTTCTTTCTTCAAGTTCAAGAAGTTTTTCTGCTAAATTAGCATTGGAAGCATTTTGCGGATACTCAAGACCTAAAGATTCAAAAACTGCTGGAATCAATTTATAAAAAGATATTTCTTTTACGCCTAATTCGTTTAGATATTTAATTGCACGACGAATAATTCTTCTTAATACATAACCGCGTCCTTCATTGGAAGGAATAACACCATCTGTGATGAGCATTGTTGATGAACGAATGTGATCGGCCACAACTCTGAAAGCTGCTTGTGTTTTAGGATCAGAATATTTTTTCCCAGATAATTTTTCAATTTGATCCATGATAGGTTTAAAGATATCTGAGTTGTAATTATTATAACAACCTTGAAGTGCAGCAGCGACTCTTTCTAGTCCTGCACCTGTATCAATTGAAGGTTTAGGGAGTGTTAGTTTTCCTTCAGGTGTTTTTTCAAATTGCATGAAAACTAAGTTCCAGATTTCAACATAACGAAGCTCATCTTCAAGAAGATCATTAGGATTTTGGCGTACAAGATTTTTATCTGTATATTCTTCGCCGTGGTCGAAAAAGATTTCAGAACAAGGGCCGCATGGACCGTATTCGCCCATCTCCCAAAAGTTATCTTTGTCACCTTTGTCAAAAATTTTATCGTCAGTTAATCCCGCAACTTTTTTCCAAATTTCACGAGCCTCTTTATCAGAGTAGTGAACTGTTACGTATAACTTTTCTTTTGGGATTTTTAATTCTTCGGTTAAAAATTCCCAAGCAAAACGAATGGCGTCTTCTTTAAAATAATCACCGAATGAAAAATTTCCTAACATTTCGAAAAATGTATGGTGACGAGCTGTGTGGCCTACGTTTTCTAGATCATTATGTTTTCCACCGGCGCGTACGCATTTTTGAATGGTCACGGCTCTTTTATTTTGAGCGATGGCTTTTCCGGTAAAATAATCTTTAAACTGGTTCATCCCAGCGTTACAAAAGAGTAGTGTTTTATCGTTATGAGGAATCAGTGAGCTTGAGCTTATTTTTTCGTGACCTTTTCTTGCAAAGTAGTCAGCGAATTTTTTTCTAATTTCAGAACCAGTAAGTTTTTGCGCCATACAAATTTCCCATCGATGTTTATTAAGATGAATAATAAAAAGTATGGTCTATTTTACTCATTGTTGTGAAAAATGACGAGGAGATAGTGGGGGAGGCAGAGTTTACTCTTCGAAGATTTCGATTTCTTGGGCGTGATTTTTAAAGCTTTGTTTAATCATTTGAAAGGCTAGGCTGGGAGGATGTCCCTTACTAACGACAAAGCGCAATATTTTTTGAAAAACCTTCTTTTTGTCTTCGAATTCAGTGGGAATTTTTTGAGGTTTTTTCTTAGAT
>JAKLJM010000035.1:0-6398 GCA_023151145.1 Bacteriovoracaceae bacterium
CTGGTTTATTCCAAGTGATTTGGATATTGAACATTATAAAGGCGAAGAAAAAGATTATTTAAATAAATTATCATCTGGTCTTTTAGAAATGGAAAAAAAATTTGGTTTACCAGAAGTGGTTTGGATTGTTCTTGGAGCTGATCCTTATGAGCATGATGAATTGGCTTCTACTCAATCCTTAAAATTAAGTCGTGATGAAATGTTGAAGCGAGATGAGTTATTGTTTAGTTTTTTTAGTGCCCGAAATATTCCACAAGCCTATGTTATGGGTGGTGGCTATGGTGATGAGTCGTGGAAAATGTATGCCCAATTTTTAGAAATGATTGGGCATACAGAAGAATTACATTAAGATTGAATTTCGTGTGGAAGCACTCTTCTTAGCGGTCTAAAATAAGTTCTCGGTGAGTACTGAATTAAATCTGAAACCTTCGCCATATAGATACAAGCATATTTTTCAACTTGATCGGCAAAGCGGCTTTCTTCAAGGCCCGCTCGCATCATTTCTCCCCAGTGAGGATTAAAAAATTTTCTATGCTGGTCTAAGAGATCAGAAATTTCAGAATTAATTTTATCAATATCTAAAAAGAGGTTGTTAATCTCATCTTTAGAGACGTCTTGTTTGTCTTCATTCTTTAAAATATCTAGCGCATTTAACTTATGTTCAAGTTTTTCTTTCTCAAGCATTTTTAAATCAATTTCTTTTTGAATTGGCGCACTCTTTCTAATGGCATCAATTTCATCAGCTAGAGGATCAAGAACAAGAGCTGTTCGCCAGTTAAACGTTTTTTTAATACTAACAACGTCACCATAAATATGGTCCCCTAAGTATAAAATTTCATCACCATCAAAGCCCATGTCATTCTGTAATTTTCCGGCCCAACCACCTTGGAAAATTCCCTTAGTGATTTTTCCTTCGTAGTTAGACATTAAACCAGTATTTGGATCGATCGATAAAAAGCTACTCTTGATATTAAAGAATCTTGGCTTACTCGCAAGTGTAATGGTGATTTCAAATAATTCTGACCAATGTTTATGCTCTTTTAAAAAAGGAGTAATGGTATGATCGAGCAAGAGTTTGGTGTAGTTGTAGTCAGAGTTCGTGATAACTAATAATTTTTTGCCATAACGTTTATATCTTTCTAAAAGTTCGACCAATTGTGGATCTTGAATAATATAATCGTCAATGTTTCGACGAACTTCATCTTTTAAGGTTCCATCTGAGTGACAAATGTCTAGAGCTTCTTTAATTTCATCTGCTAGAGTTTCAAAATCAGGGATTTTTACACCCTTAGATTTTAAATCAACTAACTGCGAATACAGGACACCATTTGATACTGAGAAATTTGTATCTAAACTTTGAATATGAGGCGCCCCAAGATCAATAACGCCAGATCCATAAAGAGCTTGTTGTTCTTTAAAATCAATTGGAGTTAAACCATGAAAAGATTGTTTTACTTTTCCAAAGCGAGATACTTTTAATAAGTTTCCGTGCTTTTTATCAATAACTAAACCTTGAATCACACGGTGAAAATCAAATTTTAATTTTAGAATTTCTTCAGGATAACCTTTTTCGGATACTAATTTTTTTAAAGTCTCACGGTGTGTAAGATGCTCGAAGTTTTCTGTTTTGTAGCGAACAATGGTGTAATCCATATCAAAGCCAATGGCCTTAATTTTTTTCATGTTCAATGTTCTGTTGATGTAAATACCCATTCTAAATCCTTTTATCGTTTCCCTTATTTTTCTTTTTTTGGTTATAATTGATCATGGCTAAAGGGAAATGGCATGATCGATTCAATCTCTTCACAGGAGCTGTCATCACTGGCGGTATGATGGGGTTAGAGGTGGGCACTGAAGTGGTCGCGGCGTTTAGTGCCGGATGGCTTTTCTCCACACTGATCTTTGGGCCAGATACAGATATTACTCCGAAGAGGCGTTCTCAAATTTTACGTTATTTTTTATACCCTTACTCGTTTTTTTTTCAACATAGGGGGATTTCACACCATTTTTTTTGGGGAACAGTGACTAGAAATCTTTATTTATTAGTCCTACTAATCTTTTTCATAAATATTTTTGTTTATTTGGCCAATTTAGTGGGAATTAATCTTAGCGTCATGGATTTTCTTATCCAGCTTAAACCTCACTTAAAAGCGTTGTTTTCCAGCGAAAGTCTGATCTTTTGGAAGGCTTTTTTCTCACTTTTTCTCGGTCAATGGTTATCTGATTTGATGCATTTGTTTATGGATAAATTGGCAGATAAGACCGGCTTTTTTTATAAATAAATGGCTTTTCAAAAAGCAGGAGATTTTCTAATATAAGTTCATCAAGTTTACGGGCTCATAGCTCAGTTGGGAGAGCGCAACGCTGGCAGTGTTGAGGTCTGCGGTTCGATCCCGCATGGGTCCACCATAAAACTAGATTTGAAAAATCCCAAAAATTTAAACAAAAAATCACCTCTTAATTTTGAGAGGTGAATCTTATTATCTTTAAATGGTTATATTCACGCACTCTGAAAGCTTCATCTCTGAAGGCTTCTTCAAAATTAAAATTCAAAATGTCTGTGCATGACAGGGGCGAGCTAATTTTGGCTAACTTTTTGGCTAGCCATTTTAGCCGTGTTTTTGTGCTCTTCTGAATTTTAGCTTTTTTGTTATTTTTCGTCGTCATCCTATTGAATTTAAACATGAGCGTTACGCTCGCTTGGAAAGCTAAAAAGGAAGAGATGTATGACAAAAAAATGCAAAAGACAGAGTTTAAAAATTACCGATGAACATAGAGCGATTCGGGAGCTTAGGCTTTCAAAAAATTTAAGCCTAGAAGAAGCTTCACGCCCTTTAGGAATTAAATCAAAAGCACTCGGCCACATTGAAAATGGTCGAGTGAAGCTTACAAAAGAAAAAATAGATAAGATTGTTTCAAGTTTAGGGTTTCATTATCACGATTTTCTTCGGGCAAAAAAGAAAGTTAAAGATGATGTGAAAAATAGAGTCCAAAGAAAAACTATTAAAAGGGTGCTTAAAAATTCAGATAGAAGAAGCTATCAAAAAATTATCACAAAGGAAGTGAAAGCAATAAAGGCTTTAAGAATTTTGAAAAAGATATCTCAAGATAAAGCGTCAAATCTTTGTGGTTATTCGAGGCCTACCTTTGGCCATATTGAAAATGGCAGAATAATTCTAGATTCAGATCGTATCAATCACATTGTATGCAGCTTAGGTTTTAAAAGAGATGATTTTGAAAAATATTTAAATGCCGAAATAACAAGAGACGTAATTATTAATGATTGTAAACAGAAAATTCTTGATCTTTCAGATGATCAACTCATGTTAATAAACGGAATTGTCAGAGCTATGAAATAAGTTAATTTTCGAAATGTAATATTAGCGGTAGCCCAAGATGTTTAAGTCTTACTTGGGCATCACTTTTATTCATTCTAAGTCGTATACATCAATTGTCTCGTTTGATGAATTATTAAAACATTCGTTGTAGCACTGAATATTTATCCTGAATTCACTAAAACTATCATCATAAATAGGACTATTTGCTAATACATTAGTAACTCCACAAGAAACAGGAGTTGAAATTGTTAGACCATCTTCTTTAAAGATTCCATTTAACTTACCACGATATGAACCTGAGTACAGAATAAGATCACTTAATTGATTTTTGTCAAATGTTGTAACTAGATTTAAGCTTCCATTCAAAAATTGCAATTTAGCTTCATTGTTCAATTTGGAAAGCATTGGGAAAATATCAATCGTGGTTGCTTCAATTTCAGGTTCGAACTGAACTTTTGAACCGAGCAGTTGCTCCCTTTTGTAATTGAATGCAGCTAAGTATGAAATATTCATTTTAAAAGGTAATTCTTTAGACTGATTGTACATGTCGTGTGAGATTACTTTCAATAAACATTGTCCCTTTTGCCTAAGATATTTTTCTTTTGAATAAGAATTAAAAGAGAATAAAAAAATCAATGCAAGAAATATTTTCATAACAGCTCCAAATTATTTAAGTACGCAAAACATCATTCTGTCGTCAAGTTTTTGTAAAATGTATGTACGTTGAGTTTCTTTTGATTTCTTTATTGCAAATCCCGCTGGAGCTTTTCGATCATAATAAGATGGAGTGTAGGGATTAACCCCTGCTGGAGATTTAATATAATACAGATAGCTATCTTGCTTATTAGAATAGCCATATTTAAATTCAAATCCTCTCTTCGTCGCTTCTGTAAATTTTTGTTTGGCGTATTCTCGATTATTATCAACAATTGAAGAACAATTGTTGCTAGTTAATGGTATTTGTTGACTAAAAATAAGTACTTTTTCACGATCTTTCTCTACAATTACGGGAATTTCGTTGCCTAGATTGGTCATTTCAATGAGTTTTTCTTCAAAGCTTGCATTTGTTCCATAACTATAATTTAAATTACCTAAAACACAGGTACCTAGCTTGGAGAAACTATCTTCCGGAATATCGTCTGAAGCAAACCATTCATTTGCGTAGAAATTAGCGTTATCTGTTATTGATGTTCGTTTTTCCCACGGCGAATATTCTTGATAGCACGCATTTGAAACGTTAGAAAACAGTATAATTAGTGAACTAAATAATAATGTCTTTTTCATGAAAGCTCCTATTGTTTTTATTTCTGTTGTCTTTTTTTAACATGCGTTAGAAAAAACAACCAATGCTCCTTTTTTTTAGGATCACTTAATGGAAAATTGTGAAATTTTTATATAGGTTATAATTATAAGTTCTTCAAATGACGTGCTATTGAGTTATAGCTGTAATAGCTTAAATTTAAATGAATGATTTTTAATTATTATCAAAACTTTCGGCTTTTAGACAATTCATTTTCTAAGAAATCTAAGTTTCGCTCAATTGAAACGAAGTTATTTAATGTGGGACATATTTTTTTTCCAAGTTTAAATTGCTTCACTTAAATTGGGGGTAATTTGTCCTGTTTTTATATTAATTTCAAGATCATTAATGATTAATCTTCTTTCTAAAATTAATTTTAAATAATCAACCGGTAGTATTGTAACACTTTGATTAGCAAGAGTTGATTTTTGAATAAATTAAAAAAACAATTTTAATCCCTTTTCGATAATTATAATTCGAGTCACGTTTTTTATAAAAGTTGATTAATAAATTGATAGTATCCAGTAAAATTAGGGACTGATGTCGTCCAAATAAAATCAGGTCTATTTTTCGTTAGCCATTCTCCACCAAGAATTCTTTCCTTATTATCCAGTTCTAATGTAAATGTATAGGTCGTAGTCTTGGATATATTTCCAACTGTTGTTCTTTGTGGAGCAGCCCCAATGGCATGATTAATATTCATTTCAACAATGACTTCTTTAATTGTTCCTTTTGCAGCCTTTGGTGAAATAGAATTTTTTTTAGTTAATTTATAGTTATAACCCCAAATTACGGAGTTCCAGACTTCTTCATTTCTATCTACATCCATGATGAGCGTTTCTTTCATTAAGCCAACTAGATTCGTCACTAAAATAAAAAATGATCCTGGATTAACGTCCCAGCATTCATCAATAAGCTCATTAAATTCTTTTTCATTACATCTTTGACCTGCCATCCAACTTTTAGGAAACGATTGATTTATATAACCTGCCATTAAGGCCTTTATGTCTGAGCTATAGAATGTAAGTTTTTTGATCTCTCCTGATGGTAATGTAACATTGAGCTTTTTAGTCGTTGGTTCTAAAAATTGAGAGCTAGATATTGCAACAGCATGACATAAACCAAACCAATCTTCATCATGGCGAGTGGTTCTATCTCTTTCAATTTGAACAGTTGGATAGTCATAATTACCCATTGCGATATCATACTTTTCTGCAGGAGAAAGAAGATTTAATTCTTCGTCCGGCATTTTTGCAATTTCTTGAGCAGTTTTTAATTTATAATTAAATGGGGTGGAATTTGTCTGCCAACGAAATGCAATTCCCCCATTTTTGTTTGGCCAATAAGTATCTGACCAGGGAGGTGTAGGTGTTTTTGAAATTGATGGTAAAAAATGAAGGCGATTTTCATATCTCAGCATTATGATATCTGGATCATTCTTTGAATCCCAGGCCCTTTTAATAGTCAAACGTGTATTATCTTTTGCGAGTAAAGATGATGTAAATATTAAAAGACACAACATAATGAAAAGTTTCATTTATTTTCCAATGGGGCCGCATATTATACGGCCCAGTTTATTTAAAAATTACTATCTTCTTCTCGCTGGAGTTGTAGAACCAGAGTTATCTTGACCAGGCACTGGTTTTTGTTGAACCGGGCCTTGATTCGGTTTTGATTGATCAGGCTTTGATTGATCAGGTTTTGATTGATCCGGTTTTGATTGATCTGGCTTTGATTGATCTGGCTTTGATTGATCTGGC
>JAKLJM010000035.1:6464-17825 GCA_023151145.1 Bacteriovoracaceae bacterium
TTTGGCGGTAAATGCGCCTGTAATCTGTAATTCTGATTTAATTTTAAAGTTGCATTTACATCACTGAAAGTCTTCTTATTGAAAGAAAGTCGATAAGCTCCAGCATAGATGAAAAGTCTAGTAAGTTTTGCTCCCGTAATGTTCATGTTTACTTGGACATCACCATTGTTATCAACAAATTTGAATCCTTTCATAATTTCTTCTAGTTCTGCAACTGAAACAGGAGTTGTCGCGTTGACCTGTCTTCTAGTTTCTGCTCTTGAACCTAGTAATTCATCAGTTTGTGCATCAAATGCCAAGATGTAATCAAGTTGCACATTAAATGGCAAATTAGTTTCAGCGTTGAACATATCCTGTTCAGTGACCCAGAATGAACACGAACCAGTTTTTTGTTCGTAATCTCTTGCAAACGCAAGTGTGTTTAAAAAAATGAGCGAGGTGAAAAGTAAAATTTTTTTCATATTGATCTCCATTGTTTCTGATGAACAGTTTTTACTTTGGGCAATAAAAAAACTCAATTGCTTCTTTAGAAGTGGAGCAGAAATTGGGAAAAGTGAATTTTTTATATGCTTCATTGTTGAAGGAGCGTTTGAATGTTGAATTAAAATCATAAAGAATGATGTTTTAATGGATGCCTATGACAAATAAAATTCTCGTTGTTGATGATAATTTACCTCTTTTAGAGCTGTTGGTTTTGGAGTTGTCTGATGAGTATATTGTCGATTTTTCTTCTTGTCTTGAGGATGCATTTTTAAAAGTTAAATCGAATATCTATAGTTGCATTGTTTTAGATATCCATCTTGGTAAAAGAAATGGTGGAGAGTTGGTCAAGTATTTAATTGAGAATTTTGATAATCCCAATACCATAGCATCTTTTGTTATTATTTCAGGTTACATCACAGAGGAGTTTGTAAAAAATAACAGCTCAAAGTTTTCAGGAATGCTTATGAAGCCATTCAAAGCTGAAGAATTGAATGAGAAGGTTAAAAAAGGAATTGCTGATTATGAAGCTCGAGTGAATATGCCTACAATAACAGAAGAAATGCAAGAGTCAATGAATCAGCGAATTTCTTTAGTTGTGGATGAACTCCCTTCAATTATTGAAGATGTGAAGAATACACATCTTATTGATGAAATTCTCGAAAATGTTTCACTTGATGGAGATTTTCAAAAATATTTTCAATTAAGAACAAAGGTGATTATAAAAAACTCATTAGCTATTTGTCGAGCTCTGGAATGGCACACAGTTAAAACTATGGAGAAATTCATCTATGCTTCCTACTTGCATGATATGGCAATTCTTCATAGACCGGATTTAGTTCGTTATAAGTCAAAAGCAGAACTAAATGCGGTGTTGATAAAATTAGACGATAGTGACAGAAAACTTCTGGTGGAGCATGCCAATATTGGCGCGGAAGCCGTTCGTAAGTACGAGGCAATACCTGAAGATGTATCCATTATGATAAAGCAACATCATGAATTGCCAAACAGTAAAGGTTACCCCAATAAGCTCAATTCAAATAAAATAACACCTCAAAGTGCAGTTTTTATAGTCGCTATTGACCTGACTGAGGCGATGATTTTGGATGACAATTTTACACCTAAGCGGTTTATTCAGAATGCTGAGATTAAGTATAAGGGAGCGTTTTTTTCAAAAGTAATTTTAGCTTTAAAGACAGTATTCAAGATCAAGTGAGAGTGAATAGATGAGAGGAAAAGGGAAGGGGTTGTCTTAATCAATGAAAATTTTAATTGTAGATGATTATAGAGAAGTCGCTGAGTGTGTAGAATATTATGTTTTTAATATATTCTCGCAAAATACATTCACGAAGTTAGCTTTTTCAGCTGGAGACGCCATTCGATGTTTAAAAGAAAAGCCTGGATATTATGACTTGTGCATTTGTGACCACGATATGGGGATTAGTTTTGGCAACGAGGTTTTGAATTACTTAGTTGAGTCTAGCTCAGCAACCAGGTTTGTACTTTGTTCAACATTTTTGCCGAGGGATAATCCTGCTATGTATCCTTCGAAGTATGTTTTTTATAATATTCAGAAGCCTGATGTTTTTAATGGGTTAAGAGAGCTCAAAATTCTTTTGGAAGAGAGGATGCAGTTTGAGTCAAACGAGTTTTTTTTATAAGTTGTATTTTGTTTTTGTTTTGTTCTTTCGAATCAAAGTGAATTCTATTTGAAGTTTTAATCTGTCGTAAGTGAGTTTAAGGTTTTTAATTCTTGTATCAAATAATAGTGATAGAGAGAATAGTTCCATTAGGTAATTGTTGTCATGGTTCGTGAATAGTATTCTTTGTTTGGAAATCGTCTTAATCTCGTTGCTTACGATGCAACAATCATAGTGGATTTTTTGATTTTCTTTGGATATTGCCTGGAGAGTTTCTATATGAGTATCGATTTCAATACTATTTTTTACATTGTTGCTTTCTTGGTGAAGATCAATTAACTCATCAATCGATTCGTAGATGCAATTTTGTAGTTTTAAGATTTCTTTGATCGATTCGTCGTTTCGCTCATTTATTTTCTTAAAGCAAATTAAATTTGAAATGCTCATGGCCTATCCTTGTTGTTTAAGGAGTTTTCGGTATTTTGAGTACAGGATTTTATGAAATGATTAAGTTTTTATCATTTAGTGCTTCTTCATTGATGGAGCGAATTCTTATTGGATTAGAAAATATTAGTGAATATTTCACTTTTATAGAAAAGAATATTTAACATATTAGAGTTATTTTTAGGCAGAAAGTTTAAATTAAATAGAGAGCAGTCTTTTAAGCTTTTGTTGATTCTTCTCAATCTATTCATTTGGACAAGAGTGTTCTTTTTGGTTTTTTACTAAGTAAAAAAGTGATCAAGTAATGCTCCATTGAAAATGAAGCAGATTTTAAAGTTAAATCATTTTAATTTCTCCGAATATTTTAATTTGTCTTAAAATTAGAGGTGGCTAATTTGGCGAAGGGAGAGTTATGGCTGTTATAAAAGCGATTCTATTTTTAGGTGTGTTATCAATATTTTCTTCCTGTTTTTTTGACAAAAGCGAAATTAATGTAAATTTAAAAAACTCAATGGCTTTGAAAAATGTTCAAGTTTCGAGTGTGAAAATTGAGAATAATCAATTAATCATTAATGGTTCTAATCTTGAAAATGTAAGTACTCTAAAGATTACTGGTAACTCCACAGATGAAAGTTTTGCTATAGAAAGTAAAACGGATGCCCAGATTGTGGCAAACGGGCAATCGAATTTTAATTTAGATTTAGGCGGAATTTTTAATCTTGTTTTGAGCAGTGCTCACGCAGCTTCGACATTTCAAATTAACTTTTCGCTTTGTGATGCTCTCTTGGGAGGGAAGGGCATAAATTGTTCAGCGGTACCAAATGACAAAGAAGTTTTATCGTATGATGCATCTTCAGGAAAATGGAAACCCCGAGCAGTGAATGGTCTTTCCTATCAAGGAACTTATGATGCCTCAACAGGTTCGGCCCCTTCATCAGCTACGATTGGAGACTATTATATTATTAATGTGGCCGGAACAATTGGAGGGACAACCTATAACGTAGGTGATTGGATTGTTTTATCTTCTGTCGGAGATTGGGAACGAATCAACAATCACAACCCTGTTTCAACGGTGTTTGGGCGAACGGGAGCCATTACAGCGGTAAAGGGCGATTATACACTTGGAAAAATGGGAGATGTCGATCTTACATCAGTACCACCATTAGTTAATGATGTATTGGTGTTTAATGGTACCAATTGGGTTCCCGGCGTAGTGACTTCTGGAGGTACCGTAACATCCGTTTCTGGTACGGCCCCAATTGTCGTAACTTCAGGCACGACTACGCCAGTCGTTTCGATCACTCAAGCTTCTTCGTCTGCAAATGGATACTTATCTTCAACAGATTGGAACACGTTTAATAATAAGCAATCAGAGGTTGCACCTGGAACAACTACACAATATTTCCGCGGAGACAAGAGTTGGCAGACATTAGATACAAGTGCAGTTTCAGAAAATACAAACTTATATTTTACCAATGCAAGAGCATTGGGTGTACCACTTAATGGATTTAATGCAACTAATTCAGCAATTGTGGCAACTGATACGATTCTCGAAGCATTTAATAAAACTCAAGGTCAAATAAATGACCTTAGTTCTTATGCCACACACTTTCTCGTTAAAGATTCAGCTGATACGCTTTCTTCAAATGTCACTTTAAGTGGAAGTATTAATTCTACTATTACTGGTGATATAACTGTTCGGGATGCACCACTTGGTTTAACTTCAGCGGTTAATAAAGGCTATGTAGATTCAGGAGATGCTTTAAAAGTTAGCAAATCGGGAGATACAATTTCAGGTGTTCTTATCTTAGATGATGATCTAAAAATTAAAGCGACGGGAGCTGGAGTAAACTACGTAACCTTAAGAGCAAATTCTGCAGCAGCTAATTACAATTTAGTTTTACCAACAACTGCTGGTTCTACAGGTCAGTTTTTACAAACTGACGGAAGTGGAAATCTTTCATGGGTCGCCCAGTCGAGTACGGCCTCACCAAGTGGAGCCGCTGGGGGGGATCTTGCTGGAACATATCCAAATCCAAGCTTAAAAACAGGAGTTGTCACAGATACTCATATAGCTACGACACTTTCTCAATCAAAGATTACAAATTTAACAACTGATTTAGCTGGTAAGCAAAGCACCACTCTTTCTAGTGGAAATATTTTAGTTGGAAATGGATCAAATATTGCAACAGCGGTCAGTGTTTCAGGCGATGCTACCTTAAATAATACAGGTGTTTTAACGCTTTCTAATTCTGGAGTGACTGCAGGAACCTATAATTCAGTTACCGTTGATGGAAAAGGGCGCGTGACTGGAGGGACTTTAGGAACAACCATTTCTTCATTGGGAGTAACGGCCCCGATAACTAATACTGGAACAGTAAGTGATCCAGTTCTTGCGATAGATCAAGCAAACACGACGACGAGTGGATATTTATCATCAACTGATTGGAATACATTTAATAATAAGCAAGCGACAATTTCAAAAACAACGACTCAAGATGTTTCAAAACTTAGAGTCTACGGTGCTAATGCTACAAATTACGTAGAGCTTTCAGCCGCGACACTGACGGGAAATAGAGTGCTTATTTTTCCAGATTCAAATGGATCAAGTGGAAATGTTTTATCTACAGATGGATCAGGGAATTTATCTTGGATTTCATTAACTACATCGGCTCCTGTAACCAGTGTAAATGGATCAACTGGAGCGGTAACTCTCACAAGTACTAATATTAACGAAGGCACCAATCTTTATCATACAGATGCAAGGGTGTTAGGAACTCCAATAACTGCACCGACATTATCAAATTCAGCAATTGCAACAAGTGATACTGTTCAAGTAGCGTTTGGAAAGTTACAAGCACAGTTTAATAATATTTTATCCCTTGCACTAACAGGACTATCAACTGCAACCAATGCAGCGATTACGGCATCCGACACAATTATTTCTGCGTTTGGAAAATTGCAAAAACAAATAACTGATCTTTCAGGAGATGTAACAACTCTATCAGCATCAAATTCAAACAAACTTAATAAGAATACAGCTGACAGTATCACGGCAACAATTACAGTGAGCGGAGCAGGTGATATTTTAGTACCTTCAACTCCGGCCGGCATGACTTCGGCAGTTAATAAAACTTATGTTGATGATCGCATTGCCAATGCAAGTAATCAGTGGGGCTCAGACGGAACGAATATTTATCGAACAAGTGGCAATGTGGGGATTGGGACTACGAATCCTAGCGGAACTCTAGAGGTCAACAAGAATCAGAATTCAACTAATGATATCAGAATTTTGAATCCAAATACTGGAGCATCGTCATTTTCTGAGGTCTCGATTGGTGAAGATATTGCCGCAGCTAAACAAGCAGTTTTCAGATATGCAAATAGTGGTGTTACGGCCAATTCTGCAATTGCTGCTGTTGGTGGAATTCCTAATTCTGCAAACCTTTTTACTAATAGCGGCGTGACTGGTGGATTAAATCTAACTTCCAGAGCAAATGCCCCAATCAGATTCTTTACTAATGGAATTGCAGATACCTATGAGCGTGTAAGAATTGATGGTACTGGGAACGTCGGTATTGGGACGATGTCACCGTGGACAAAGTTAGTTACATCCGGCGGTCCTGTTATTGAAGGTGATTCCCGATATCAAATTTCCGTTGCGGATACATCGGCGCAAGGCCCTGGCATTGGCGGAGGGATTTCATTTTACGGGAAGTATACTGACGGTGGTTCTGATGCAAATGCTGCGTTTATTCAGGCTTCAAAAACAAATGGAACGAGCGGCGATTATGGATTTGATCTCATTTTGGGGACTAGGCCGAATGGTAGTTCACCCGCGGAACGAATGAGAATTACGTCAACTGGAAATGTAGGCATTGGTACGACAGCTCCCACGGCATTAACAAATATATATAAAAATTTTGGCGGAAGTGGAACAACAAGTGCAAATAAAATCTTGAGGGTTGAGGGACAAAATGTACCTGATTCAAATTATACTCTAGCTGAATTTGTTCATGGAGGGGCAACACCAACTATGAGTATAATGGCCAATGGAAATGTCGGTATAGGGACTACATCTCCTTCCAATCGATTAGAAGTTCAAGCTTCGGGAACAATCAGTGCTAGCGTTGCTAACTTTTTATTACCAAATATGACTGCAGGCAATTTTGCTCAGATTAGAATTGGACAAACATTAACTAGTGGAAACTCAGGTGAATTTAGGTATGTTTATGTGGGAAATAATAGCAGCTCTAACCGATTCGATTTTGCTACATATGGAGTAAGTACACCGACCATGAGTATATTAAATAGCGGCAACGTCGGCATTGGCACAAATTCACCGCAAACCAAACTTGATGTTGCCGGATCTGTAAGGCTTGGAACAGATGGGACAGCTTGTTCGGCAACAATTGCAGGAGCAATGAGGTTTAACTCACCGAACGTGGAATTTTGTAATGGTTCGGCGTGGACCGCGGTGGCAGCAGCTGGGGCGGCTCCAGTTACAAGTGTGAACACATTAACCGGTGCAGTTGTTTTAACAACTTCTGAAATAAATGAAGGAGCAAATCTCTACTATACAAATGCAAGAGGAGTTGGTTCAACAATTTCAGCTCCAACCTTAACGAATGCGGCAATCGCTGCAAGTGATACGATTCAAATAGCTCTTGGAAAACTCCAAGCTCAATTTAACAATTTTTTAAATGTCGTGCTGACTGGTTTATCAACAGCTACCAATTCAGCAATTACTGCTTCTGATACTATCTTGACTGGATTGGGAAAACTTCAAGCACAAATAAATTCACTTGGTTCTACAAAACTAGATAAGACAGGAGGAACTTTGTCGATTGGTACTATTGATGGAGTTCCAAATCCAACAACCGCCAATCAAGTAGCCAATAAAGCTTATGTCGATTCGATAAACAATTCTCAAACGCCGAGTGCTTATTCGCCATCTTGTCCGTCAGGATATATTTCTGTGCCGGCAATACCTTTTTACCCAGGCCCCAGTTTTTGTGTGATGAAGTACGAGGCAAAGGGGTCTCTTGGAACAGCAGCAATTTCTATTTCGAATGGAACACCTCTTGTGAATATAAATAGAAGCGACGCTAGGAGCTCTTGTCGTCTAATTGGTCCTGGTTACGACTTAATATCAAATGCTCAATGGCAAACTATCGCTAGAAACATCGCCGATCAAAGCATCAACTGGAGTTCGGGGACCGCTTATTCAGGAGAGCTAAATCGAGGTCACTCAGACAATGCACCAGGAAATTCACTTGAAGCCTCAACAGACAATGATGGTTGCAGTGGGACCGGACAAGCATGTTCTGATACCGTTTGGGACTCGCAACGTAGAACACACACGCTTTCAAACGGCGAGGTTATTTGGGACTTTTCTGGCAACGTTTGGGAATGGGTGACAGACAATTCTGTTGTCTCCGCAGGGGGTAATGGTTATCTCTCAACGATGAATGCTAACGACAGACGACAGATAGCATATGGTAACGATCAATTTTGTGCTTCAACGGGGGTCACACCTTTTTGTGGAATGGGGCTCGGGTGGTTTAATTACACTGCTGGTGCCGTCTTGCGCGGTGGCAGCTGGAACAGCGACGTGAACGCGGGCGTGTTTGCTTCGCGTTTGGACTTCGCTCCTACGAGTACGCCCTCGCACATCGGCTTCCGCTGTGTGTTCGTCCCGTAATGTGCATTTATCCGCGCAGCGAAATGGGGATAATGTGGAGAGCCCTTGAGGCAAGTTCTTGGAGGGCGTAAGCCCCTTGGAAGCGCGAAGCGCTCTTGGTTCTTGGGGGATTTTTTTGAACTATGAATTGTGACTGAACTGAGTAGAAAAAGCTTGAGTAGTTAAACATTTCGAAAGTTTCCGAATTAGCACTGAGTCAGTTTTTTGATCTTTCCGAATGATTCGGAAAAATTCGGAAAAGAACTCGCGAAGTTAAAAATTGAAAAAAATCCATGGATGGAGAAGTTTTGAAAAAATCAGGTAAAGAAATAAGTGTTAAAAAAGCATCTCAACTCCTTAATTTGAGTGAGAGAACGATCTTAAATTTCATCAAACAAAAAAAGATCGAAGCAATTAAAGTCGGGCGAGATTGGTTTATTGACTACGCTAGCTTTATCTCGTTTTCGGAAAAATATGAGTTTGAGATAGCAAACCTTTCGGAAAATTTCGGAAACATTCCGAAAAATTCGGAAAAGTTCGTAAATGTTTCGGAAAATGCGGAAACCTTTCCGAAAAGAAACAACGAAGTTAAGCTAAAAAATCACCTTCCAAGTCTTAGGGTTTATGAATTAGCCAAAAATATTATACCTCTCGAAACAATAAATCTAAAAAATCCAAATCCAATTGATGAGCGAATTCAATCACTCATATTTAGCACCCTTGAGTCCATAGGTTCAGGCTTTTACGCGTATTCTTGGGATGAAAAGAAGTTTTATTATGGGAAAGCAAGAAGTCATGCAGGTGGAGCGATGGCCTTAATGGTCGTTCACGAAAGCATACTGAATAAATGGAAGAAAACAAATTTTGAGCTAGAAGAAGTTTTAATTCCAGCTCTTGGTGCCTTGATCAAAACAGTGGAGAAAAAATCGTTAAAAGAAAAGTCTGAAGGCCGTGAACAGCGAGGAAAAAATGAAAGAACCTAAGGCCTATGTTGATTCATATCAATTAACGATTCATTTGTTTCATCGAACTAAAAATTTTCCAAAACAATTGCGACCGACACTTGGAAGAAGTATTGAGAAAGAAGCCCTTAAGCTTACACAAAATTTAAGAAAAACTTTTGTTCTACCAAATAAAGATGAAAATAAAATACGAAAAATAAATTATTTACAAGAAGCTTCATTGTCGCTTGATGATTTAAAAGTGCTTATCCAGATGAGCTATGACTTAAAAGCGATTAATGTAGCGGCATTATCTGAAACGACAACTTTGACTCGTGAAATAGGAAAAGAAATCGGAGGACTTTTAAAACACTTTAAGAGAGGGGGAGAACTATGACTCTTCTTGAAGACGTATTTAATTTTGAAAACATTTTGGAATCATATAAAGCTTGTCGTCGTGGAAAAAGGGCCACCTATGGTGATCAAAAGTTTTTTACCAATTACCCCGAAAGAATTTTAGAAATACAAGATGATCTTAGAGAAAATAAATATAAGTGGGGCGAGTATCGGGAGTTTTATGTTGTTGATCCCAAAAAAAGACTTATTATGGCCGCCCCCTTTAGAGATCGAATTGTCCATCATGCCATTCATCGAGTGATTTCTCCTTATGTAGAAAAAAGACTTAGTAATTCTGTATGTGCTTGCCGATGCGGAATGGGAAATCGTTATGCGGTTCTAAAGCTTAAAGAAAAATTACAAAATCTTGACTCTCGTTATGTGATTAAACTTGACGTGAAAAAATATTTTCCATCTGTTGATCATAAAATTTTATTCAGCGATTTAAAGGAAATTCTTCCCGATGATTCCCTCGATGTTTTGCTGTGGTCTTTAATCCAAAATCATAAAGATTATAAAGTTTTGGGGAGTGGAATACCGATTGGAAATTATACTTCTCAATTATTTGCTAACTTTTATTTATCAAAAGTTGATGATTATATTGTGAGTGCTCTTAAAGAGCATGATGAAAGGGCATTTTATATTCGCTACATGGATGATTTTTTACTCGTCGGTGCTATTAAAAATGCAACTTGTGAAATTGCCTCAATTGCGATTACTTTAGCTGCACAAAGAAATCTTGAAATTCCAGTCTATAAAAGAGTGCATTTGAATCAAGATGCAATTCCTTTTTTAGGTTATCTCGTTGATCGAGATTTTATCTGTCCACTTTCAAGGAATGTCAGAAAAATAAAACGAAAACTTAAAAAATTAGAAAAAACAAATATCAGAGCGAGCTACAAACAAATGGTGAAGCTTTCATATGATAATTGGGTGAATATTGGGCGAGTTTAAAATGAATGTTAAAAAGGTGAGAAAGACCTCCAAGGGCATTGGGATTGGCGTAATTCTACGAGAGTGTGCTGGTGCCGTCTTACGCGGTGGCAACTGGAACAACGACGTGAACACGGGCGTGTTTGCTTCGAATTTGAACAACGCTCCTACGAATACGAACACGAACATCGGCTTCCGCTGTGTGTTCGTCCCGGGCTTTTGGGTCGAGACTGGATGGATTTTTTGGCGAGCAAGAAGTGAAAGAGCACGTTCTTTTTCATCTCGCAATTTCTTGCCTCTAGGCAACTTTAGTCTTCCTCTCCTAGGTCACACAAGTATTGAGCGATTACTCAATACTTGGGATCTAAAAAATCTGTTTTTATTGATATTGTTTTTTTTCTCCTTTGGAGTAATTGCTCGAGAAATAGATAAAGTGAATAAAGGTGATACTATTGAGACGATCGCAAAACGAAATCTTCCTCTTGTTAGGGTATCCCATGGTAAAGATGTTGTGGGTTATGCTGAAGATATAAAGAAATGGAATCCCAATATTAAAGATTGGAAAAACCCTCCAACAAACCAATTACTTTATGTGAATTATCCCTATCCCGAGTACATTACAAACAGTACATGGGCTCCACTTCTACCAGTTGACGAAGAATTTAATGAATTCAATAAAAAATTTTACTTAAGTTTTGCTTATGTGACATCGAGTGCTGAATTTTCTGAGAGCAGTAAAGATTATAATGTTAAGCTAAATCAAAGCACACCCTTAATGTTTGAACTAAAGGAAGTATTGCTGATGAAGGTAAAGAGAGATTTATGGTTGGTGGGATTCGTTGGG
>JAKLJM010000036.1 GCA_023151145.1 Bacteriovoracaceae bacterium
CGCCATTTAAATTTTGTTCAAATTAGTTTGATTGGTTCTGCACTTTCTCCCCATTGTTATTTAACAACAAATAAAATGAAAGATGATATTCAAGATCTCATTGATGAAAGTGTTCTTAGTTGTAGTTTAATTGAAAAGCCGTTTAATTCCCTACAGGTCATTGAAAATCTCTATCGAGATTTAGACAAAGAAAAAATCTTTGTTACCAAATAAGTTTATTAAAATCTTAATCCCACAGAGAGCTTAGAATTTACAATGGTGTTATTTTGCGAGGATTGGTCTGAGAATTCTTCAGTAGAAGAAACGTTTTCGATACTTACTTCCACGCGAAGTGCTTTTGTTTTTGTAAAAGGGACTAAATAACCTAAGCGTACTTCAGGTGCAATATAAGCTCGCCCCGTTGACTGCTCTTCATTTAAAGTTGTCGATGAATTACCGATTCCACCAGTTAAAGTTAAATACCAATTATTATTTCCAGAGCTGTATTGTAAAAGATGATAGGTTAAAGAAGCGGTTAAGAGGGTACGCGAAGTTTCCACATCTACATTGCCATTATCAACGCGGTAAACCTCAGTATCTTTTCTCACGCCAACACCTAATTCAAATTCCGGAGAATAACGCCAATGGTATTCAGCTCCGAATTGTGAACCAGATCGACTTGAGTTGTTACTGGTCGATACATCCGATGATGTTTGATAAAGTCCCAAAGCGTAATTATAAAAAACTGACCAATTATTTGATTCTCGAAAATAACTAAATTGTTTTTGAAAACTTTCGGGTAATTCAATATTGTCGATATTTAAAGCTACATTTCCATAACTGTGAGGGTTGAAGCTTACGATTTCATCTTTTTGAAAGGGAACAGTTACCACTTTATCAATCGGTTCCCAGAGCGAATAATTGCGAGTGACTTCTATGGCCCGGCTAACCAAAGTGACATTCTCATTAGAGATGATAACTTCTTGTCCTAGAGAGACGCCGTCTTTAATACCTTTTGCTAAAACAAATGTTCTTTTTGAAGTTGAAATTGCTTGTACCACATGAATTTCTTCGCGTGCTAAAAGCGAATGGCTTTTCAACATCAACACGATGGTAAAAAAAGAGAGAATGGATGTCGGAGTCCATATTTTTCGCATATATCTTTATTCTAATTTTGTCAGAGGGATTAGCTAGTCTTTTTTCGCAGGGAAGTTTATGACCACTTAAGAGATCCTGTGTTTAGAGCTCATTAGTTGAGCCAATAAGGCGGGTTTACTTAGTCTGCCATTTTCTCTTGGCGCTTTCCATATTTTCACTAGTTTTGATGAGTTAAGAAAGCTCCCTTAAATACCCGAGACTACTGATCTGTTAAGCGTTCGTAAAAAAATGAAGTTGAAATCACCTGATAATTTAAATCAAGGATAAAATTTTAAAGTTAACACTACTATTTTCGATAAGTTCTATGAACGAATCTTAAGGAAGTATGAGAACAAAGAATTTGAAATCACTTTTATGGCAATTATGGGGAACTAGTTTAATGCTAGTGCTTGTTTCTTGCGTTCCAAAAGTCACAGAAAAAAAGGCCAACTGTGGAACTGATCAAATTTTTAATTCTGTCACCAGAGAATGTGTAAACGCACAAAAAGTCCGTTATGTTCCAGAAGGTTTAACCAGCTTAATGACCGTGACTGAAGGAAGTATTCAAACTTTTAATCTTCAATATAAAGATAAAGAAAATGATCGCGCTAAATCTTGTGTCGTGAGTGAAGCAGATACAAAAATTGAAGTCTTCTCACCTAAAATGCTTGAAGCAGAAACTGAAACTAAAAAATTAGTTGAATTTCTACAACTGGCCGTTCAAGTTCACAATGCGCAATTGCCAGCATCAACTCATATTGCAGTTATCAATGCTAAAATGGCGACAATTAACACCGACTATGAAGGCACCAAATATGGTTATAGTGTCTCGAGTGTTATTCCTCATTACGAAAATATTTATGAAGAAGCTGTTGCGATTTATGATGTTATAAAAGCGTTTAGCGCTTCAAGCACCATGACTTATTATAATAATGTGGTTCGTGATCAAATCGAAGTGGCCAAGCCATTTGTTGAAGGTGCCATTAATCGATGTTATTGCGATAGTGCCGGGGTTTGTAGTGTTCGAGCTGGAGTCGTAGGACAAAGTTCGGGACTTGGAATTTTTAGTTATACTATTAATGATGGTATCGATGGATCTTCTGCTGCAAAATCAGTGAGTGTTACTATCACGAACACTAACGATGCACCATTTGCTCCTTCATATTCTTATACTTTTAGTGAGAGTTCATCGATCACAGCTTCTAGTTATGCTGTGAGTTTTCCGACGGGATATGATCCTGAAGGGCAAACGTTAACTCCCATCGTAGTGACAAGTACAAGCAGTGGAACTCTTTCAGGTTGTAACTCTTCTGGATGTACATATACGCCAACCAGTGGAGATTCAAATAATGCCGATGCACCGACGCAAGCCTATGCTGATTTTTACGGAGTGAGATTTACCTTACACCGAATTGGAGCTTGGGGGAATTCGCTTAAAGTTTATTTTAAAGAGCAAGCAAATGAAGAGAGAAGATTTCTGCAGTCTGGTCTTTATGTAGATGTTTCTCTTCCTGATATTACATTTTATGTTCCAGAAAATTATACTTTTCCTCCATCAGAATTAGAAAGTTTTATTGATGCTCATCCTATGCTGAGTTTATTAGGAGATGCTCAAGATATATCTGGTTCTGCACAGACTTATACAGGTCTTCCTAATACCTATAGCTTTGCGAATGGCCTTGGGGGATTTGATAGTTTTACTTATAAGTATCGTGATAGTTCAGGTAAAGACTCAGTGGTTGCCACGATGAGTATCCAAGTGACTCCTTCTAATGATCCACCAAGACCTAGATTTGTGACAGCAAATCCAGCTTGGCAAATAAGTCGAAATGGAACGGTTTCTAATCCGGTGGCTTATTCAAATTTACAACTTTATAATGCAGATGATACTTTGTATTACACCGATCCAGATGCGACGGTTAATTTAGCTACTCAATGTAAAGTTTCATTTACAAATTTTACACCTTCAACGTCACTAGGGTTAACGACTTCGACAGTTCCAGCACAAGCGGAATTGGGAACTTGTACTTGTAATCCTGCTGACGGGAAATGTTCATTTGAGATTCGTTCTACATACCGAACAAGTCCAGGTAACGTAAATGTGTATTATGCATTTTATGACGGAGTCGCTTGGTCTACAACTACTCAAGCGATGCCGGTGACCATTCTTCCTGACAACGTAGCTCCTTCGTTTTTTGGTATTGGAGCCGTTCTCGCTTCACTTAATGAAGATGCAGCTCTCACTACTTTAATCACTGCACCTCTATTTGCCAACGATGGTGTGGCCAACGATTCAGAAATTATTTCCGGAAGCATGCAACAAACATTACAGTATTCGATGTTAGTAGAATCTTTAGTGAATCCTGATTTATATAATTCAGCATCACTTGCAGATAATTTTGAAGTTTATTATGAAACTTGTACTCCTGCTTGTACCGAAGTAAAAGTGACGACGTCGACAAGTTTGACCAATTATATAACTCTGGGTACTGGTACAGGTGTTACTAACTTAGATAAAAATTTAAAAGTGAAATTTAAACCAAGTGCTGAACAAAGCGGACAATTTAGAATCACGCTTAGGTTAAAAGATATTTCTCCTTTTGCTGGTGAAGCAAGTGAGTTAAGTAGTGATTGGGTGAGTGGGAACGTAACTGTTAATAATGTTAACGATCCTCCAGTCATTTATGATGCTGATGTAAAGGCACTTGTGACCGCTGCTGGAGCGGCGAGTGAAGTAACTATTGCCACTGTGGAAACGGCCGAGAGTTCTCAGGTATTAACCAGAACATTTATTGTTGATGAAGGTGGCGATGATGCTGAAAACGCCGATGAAGTAGCCCTTTCTTCAATTACTTCAGACAATCCAACGCTTGTTCCTTTAAATAATATTGAGCCTATTTTTGATCGTGATGGAGATGGCCTTTATGAAAACACAGGTGTTCCAGCAACGGATGAAGTTTATAATGCGACCGATGCTTATCCCATTTATTTAGAAGATACCAATGACGAGGATGCCAAAAAATCTGCTGACATGTTGGTGGGACGAAAATTATTATTTAAAATTACTCCGACTCCAGGAAATTACGGTATCGCCAATATTCGATTTCGACTTTCTGATAACGGTACGGGAGCTCCTAATTCTGATAAAATTTATATTGTGGCGGTCGTCGTTCATCCCATAAGTACTATTCATGGTGGGTGGTCACATCTTGAAGCTTCAGGATTAAAACTGAAAAAAGATGCTTCCTCACTTACTCATAAATTTACTTGTGCAAAAGAAAGATCGAGTGGAAGTTTAGTGTATCCTAACGATAATTCCTTAGAGGGAAGTGGGGCACCGAATGGTGTTGTGACTTCTGGTACATATGATTTACAAACTTATTGGGATTCAACATATAATAATTGTTATTATTCTCAACAGGATGCTTCTCCCAATCATTGGTATTCACTAAATACATATTGTCCGATGTCTAAGACATGTAAACTTTCTACGACGGATTCAACGTCAAATACTCGTTCTTGTTTATTTGATTCTAATCCAGGTCCCGCCACATTTATGTCGTGGGGATTAAAAGAAGATGATGTGTATGGAGTCATCAATACTTCTACTCAAGAAGTGACTTGTTATCGCGTGAATAACTCTCTGGGTGTTCAGTACTATCCAACCAATGTGACCTTGGCCTGGAAAGCATTTTCAATTTCAACTTCTTCTGCAACTATAACTCCGATCTTAACGAGTTATAGAGTGTTTAGAAAAAAATTAGGTGAGGAATATAATCTTTCTAAACCTATTGCGACTATTAGTGCCAATAAGCTTTCGTATACCGATACCACGGCATTTGGTGGAACAGCTTATCATTACAAGATTGTTCCAGTCGTTACATTTGATGGAAAAGAAATCAATGTGTTTCCAACAGAAAACTTTTCTCAAGTAAGAATGGTCGCGCCTCCGGCGAATTATAATTTTGTTCATCGTTGGATGGTTAACCAAGAAGTGTGTAATAAACTTGGGTTTACGGTTTCAATGTCAGCACCAAATCGAGTTGATCCGACTAACAATTATCGTTGTCCATATAGTGGTCCGGGGGAAACTTCAGGGTATTATGATATCGGCCGCGATTATTTAGTGGATTCCGTAGAAAATGGGTGTCCATTTACAGAAACTTCATCTTGTGTTTTAGGTGGATCAAATGCTGCGTGTGTGGGGATTCAAGCACAACCAGATTCCGTAGCAGCTGCTGGAACAATTTATTATTCAAGAAGTTCAGGACAATGTCTTTACAGCACCGGTGGTGCTTGGGTAGATTTTGATGGTTTCGCGGCATCTGGAGTACTTTTGGCAACCAAACAATCGGTTGCACAAAAAGCAGTAACAAATTTCAACCCGCCAATTACGAATATTACTAAGGCCAATGCTAATAGCTTTTGTGCCCTTAGACCAAACGTCACAATTAATACTGCAGCAACAACGGCGACCACAGGTTTTTCTCTTCCTAACAGAAAAGAACAAATTGCTTTTTTTGCCGGACCAATGGAAAAACAATCTTCAAACGATTCTTATAATGAGTATTCTGATAGTTCAATTCAAACTATTGAAAATGGACAATCATTAAATTTTAATAATCACTGTAATTCAAACTTTGCCAATGGCTTAGATTTAAGTTTTGTGGATACCGATTATCCTCCGTCATCTCTTCTTTACACTTTACCTGGAAATCAATCATCAGCGATTAGATCTTTAGTGACTGGTTCTGTTGCGTGGGGAGACTTTAAAGGAACGACTCAATGTGTGTCCCGTTACGGATTACAAGATGTTTATGGAAACGTAGCTGAATGGGTAAAAGATGATTTTCAGTGGAGTGGGACTGATTTTATTCAATCAAATACTGCTGATTTATTATTTGATGCCGATGGTGGTGGTGTCGCAAATGATCGCTATCGTTTTGATTATCTGATTGGACCTTGTAACGATTCTGATACTTCTGGATCTTGTACAGTGGCCGATACAATGCCAACTTCCGAATGGGATATTTCTGAAAGATTTTTTGGAGCAACTACTTTTGCCTTTCCAGTAGGACTTCCTTTTTCAGAAAAATTTTTGATCACAGCGCCTTATAATACTTCTCCGCTAGTGCCTTATTTACTAGATATCGGTAGAGCTTCTGGTGGGATTTCATCGGCCGCCCTCCACAGTGACCGTTTTGTGATGAATACCAATACTTTGGGTGCCGGAGCAGTTACAATGTCAACAGGTGGATCGTATTCGTCGGGTAATATGGCCGGGCGTTATTCATTTAAATTACACCAATCAACAGAAAAGAGTGCTGAAATTGGTTTTAGATGCGTTTCTCCATTGCCAGCGAGTTACTAAAATCTTTTCAACTCCAAGAACATTGCATACACTTAGTTAAGTTTACTTTTTCCCAAGGATCGGGTGTTAAGTATGTTTGGCTCTATTGGAATGCTTGTGATCTCCAATGTCTTTATGACAATTGCGTGGTACGGACATTTAAAAAATCATCAAAATACTACTCTCTATAAAGTCATTCTTATCTCTTGGTTAATTGCCTTTGTTGAATATTGTTTTCAAGTCCCAGGTAACCGTTTAGGGGCACAGTACTTCACACTTCCTCAGTTAAAAGTCATTCAAGAAGTTATCACCATGACGGTGTTTGCCATCTTTGCTATTTTTTATATGAAAGTACCTTTGACGAAAAATTTTCTTTTCGCCACTCTCTGTTTAGTGGGCGCGGTCTTTTTCATGTTTAGAGACCGCGCTTAAGATAATTGGTTTTTTAAAAGTTTTGGAGAAATAAGAATGAGTAAAAAAATTATTTGTTTTGTGAATCAAAAAGGAGGAGTTGGAAAAACGACTTTAGCCTTTAATACTGCTCATGCTTTACAAAAACTTGGAAAAAATGTTTTGTGCTTAGATTTGGATCCACAAGCAAATCTTTCGATGTTGGTGAATAAAAATTATTCCTCAGATAATGAAAGTCTATTTCAGTTATTAATTAATTCAGTCAAAGAATTAAAAGCACTTCATCGATCACTTTTGATTTCAGAAGTCCTGCATCGAGGAGTTGTCGATCTCATTCCATCTTCGCAAGATTTATCGGGCTTTGAATTAACTGTATCAGCAGTCCAGTTTCCAAGACCACTCATTCTAAAACGTTTCTTGGAAAACTCCGGTCTAATTGATCGCTATGATTATATTATTATCGATTGTCCTCCTACGTTGGGACTTTTGGTGGTTAATGCTCTTTGCGCTAGTGATGGGGTGATTATTCCCTTTAAGGCCGATGATTTTAGTCTTCAAGGGGTGAAGCACTTTTATCAAGTTTTAGAAGACATCAAAGATATGGGCTTAGGAATTTCACCTGAAGTTATTTCTCACATTCCCAACCTCTATGATCACCGCAGAAAAAGTGAAAATGAATCATTGGATTTAATTAAAAATTTTATTTCTTCTGAAAATAAAAATGTAAGCCTCGGTTTTTCAAATCGTTCGGGAATATTAAAATCAGTAAATGCAAAAAAATCTGTTTTTGAATTTGAATCAAATGAATTTAAACCGATAAGAGAAGAGTTTCTATCTATGGGCAAAACCATTGAGGAGTGGGCAAATGGCTAAAACAAAAAATCCCCTTTACGTGGTGAAAAATAATGGAGTCGATGTGGAAGTTGCGATCAGCTTTTTTGATCTCATGTTAAAAAAATTTAACCTTGAAGCGATAGTTCCTATTTTTGAAGCAGTCGTTCAAGCGATTCTTTCAGAAGTAAATTCTTATCCTGTTTTTCTGGAAGTAAAAAAAATGTTGGATCTCTTTTTTGAACAATTCATTGGTATTTTGTTTGAAATCCAACAAAAATTAATGGCCAAAAAAATCTAAAAAAATGATGTTAGTGGCAATCCGATGGATAATCCCCACATGGAGATGTCACTTTCTAAATATTTCCAACGAATATAATTCACTTCCCAAAAATAACTTTTTCCATAGCGAAGCCAAGCGTTGGTATAGTCTTCTGTGTTATCTGTAGATAAAAACATTCCATAGGTTAAATAGTAATTTTCTTGATTAAATGGATGTTTCCATAAAACTTCAAAACCTTGGGGATAAATCATTCGGGAATTTGCGACTGAGTCAGCGCTGTATTTGAAATTTAACCCTTGAAATCCTAACAGAGTATTAAAAATAATTCTACCATCAAAGACTTCCGCCAAGTCATAAGAAAAGTAGAGTCCCATATTATTAAAAAATGTTTTTTGTATAAGAGCAGCATCAAAAAATTTTAGTGAAGAAGTATCTGTTAAATCTAATTTTCCATAAAGCATAAGTGATGGAGCGAGTTCGCCACTTTTTGATTCTGCTCCATTGTGCGCGGAAAACTCATAGGGGCCAAATCCGACTGCTAATTTTACGCGATTGAGTCTTTTTGGGAGCACGCCCTTAATCGTGATTGGTCGTTTTTCACCCTTGGAATTTATCAAGATAAATTCAGCAGGGGATTGATCTTCGAGTATAATTTTATAAGGTGGTAAAGCACCGTTTGGCATGCGGTAATTGGTTGTGATGAGCGTGACTTCTAAGCGTGGAGTTTCTTTGCCCCATGGGCCAACTCGATTCATCAGACATCCTACAGAGGCGTATTCATTTTCTAATCCAGTAACACTGATCTGATAAGGTGAGCAAGAATAGTCGATGAGTTGAGTTTTTTTAACAGTTAGATTGGAAACGGATTCTATGCGAACAGTGGCAGAGAGAGAATTTTCTTCAATGATTTGAATTTCGCCAGGATTAAAAAGATCAACCCACAACTCGCTATAGACACCTATGCCTTTGGTGACCGGGATATATTTTTCACCAAGATGTTCAATGTGAATAGATTTACCATTTTTTTTAAACGCTAATCCTAAGAGGACTTTAGGCGATAGTAAATTTTCTTGATTCCGTTCCCAGCGAAGTGATTCTGGAATAAAACGAGCGCGTAGATCAGGGTGTTGGTAGAGAATGGCAAAGTTTTTTAAATCAATTTCAACTCTTGTTTCACGAATAGTATTTTTGGCAATATTAACTGCAGCCGCTCTAGCTTGAAGTGGAAATAAAGAAAGTGATAGGAGAATAAAAAGAAAGAAGAAATTAAATTTGTTCATGAGAACATTTTAATTGATTCTTAAAAAACTCATAGAGAGAAAAATGTGGTTAATTTTAGCGATTTCGTTGACGTCTTTTTTGATAAGTTGGAGCCGTTTGCTCAGTTTCTTCTTGAGTTCTGGTTTTAAGAATCGCAGAACTTCCAAGTTGGACTGAATCAGTTTCTTCTTCATCAAAAAGTGATTGCTCTTGCTCATCGTTTTGATTTGAAGTTTGATCATTCATTGGATCTAGGACCGCAGGCTCTCTAGTTACGTTCATGGCTTCAAGTTCAGATTCTGTTTCTAGGGGAATGGCGACGCTGATGTTTTCAGAGAGTTCTAAGAGTTTGGTTTTTTCATCATTCATTCGGTTGGCGATCTCTTCGCTTGTTGCCAAATTTGTGTCTGAATTATTGTTTAGATTTTCATTTATATACGCGTCGTCTTCTTGTGGTGAATAGACGTCGTTTTCGGTGGTGTCTTCTTCTTCGTAATAGCTATAGCTCGCACTCACACTATAGCTTGAGGCGAGAAGAAGCGAGACGAGGCTGAATAAGAAAATCCATTTTCTTTTCATCATAGATTAATCATGACTTTTTTTTTCTGGCCCGTAAAGCAGGAAAATTATTCGCCCAAAGCACTCAAGTAATTAAAAGGAAAGGATTGTGTAGTGGTTTTTGTCGTGGTATTGATGCTCTTTAAGAAAAATTGCAAACGAGTACTCCTAAGTGTATAGAATTAAAGGTTATTTTCCGGTTAAATCAGCCCCCTCTGACTTAGTTCGAAAGAGCTATCATTACGATTTACCTCAAGAGCTCATTGCCGAGCGAGCGGTGAGTGATCGCCATAGCTCAAAGTTATTAGTCTATGACGAAAACACTGACGAAATTTATCACAGTACATTTTTTGATCTCGATCAATTTTTACCAACAAACTCTACTTTGGTTTTTAATCAATCAAAGGTTTTTCCTTCGCGCTTAAAAGCTCAGAAAAAAAGTGGGGGAAAGGCAGAAGTTTTTTTATTAACTTATTCACCCAATGATCGTCTTGAGTACCGCGCTCTTGTAAAATTTCGCGGTAAAAAACATGATGGTGAGATTTTAAATCTTCTCGATAATGAGGTGGTGGTTGGAGAAATTGAAATCACCCGTCGAGATCCTTTTGACGATAGTCTTTTTTATATTCGCTTTATTGGCGTGGATAATCCTTTTCAGTTCGCCAAGCTTCCCATTCCTCCTTATATCAGAAACGGAGAATCAGATGAGCTTGATAATGAGCAGTACCAAACGACTTATGCTAAGGCCGTTGGTTCGGTGGCCGCTTCTACTGCCGGTTTACATTTTTCACACCTACTTCGAGAAAAATTAAAACACAAAGGGATCACCGAGTCTTTTGTCACTTTACATGTGGGATTAGGCACTTTTAAGCCAGTGATGGTAGATAACCTGCAAGAGCACCAGATGCATTCGGAGCCTTTTATGATTGATGAGAGCAATCATCAATTAATTAAAAAGGCAGATTATCGAGTGGCAGTGGGAACGACAAGTTTAAGAACTTTAGAAAGTATTGTTAAAAGAGAAAATGAAAAAAAGGAATTTGTTCCCGGGCATTTTTATGACACAAATATTTTTCTACATCCAGGTGTAGAGGTTGAAAGTATTGATGCATTGATAACAAATTTTCATTTACCGGAATCAACTTTAATTATGTTAGTGAGTGCCATATTGGGAAGAGAAAAAACCTTAGCTTTATATAAAGTAGCCGTTGAAAATAAATACCGTTTTTTCTCTTACGGCGACGCCATGTTAATCATTAGAAAAAAGGGTAAAAATGAAATCCATATTTAAGTTAGAAAAAAAATCTTCCAAAGCCCGTGCGGGTGTCATTACCACTGCTCATGGTGAAATTCGTACACCGATTTTTATGCCAGTGGGTACCAGGGCCACCGTAAAAACGATGTGGCAAGAAGATCTAGAAGAAATGAATGCGGAAATCATTCTTGGCAATACCTATCATCTTTATCTT
>JAKLJM010000037.1 GCA_023151145.1 Bacteriovoracaceae bacterium
ACGGATACCATTCCACTCACAGATGAAGCTCGTCAGATTTCTAAAATTAAAGTTCTTTCAACTTCAGAGCTTTTATCTAAAGCAATACATAGAACATTTAACAATGATTCTGTAAGTTCACTTTTTATATAAGCAAGGCACTCTTAAATGGATTTGTTAATTGTAGGCCTTGGTAATTATGGAAAGAAGTATGAATATACTCGCCATAATATTGGGTGGGATATTTTCGAGGAACTTAGTTTTTCAGGAAATCTCACATGGCAATCAAAGTTCAAGGCAGAATTCGCTCAAACAACTGTTGGTAACTCAAAAATATATTTTTTAAAACCACAAACCTACATGAATTTAAGTGGAGAGTCGGTGGTTCCGTGTATGCAATTTTTTAAAATCCCAGTGGAAAACATCTTGGTTTGTCATGATGAACTGGACCTGCCTTTTGGCACAATTATGTTTAAAAATGGTGGTGGTTTAGCAGGACATAACGGATTAAAATCCATTGCCGGTCTCCTTGGCACTACAGAATTTAAACGACTTAGAATCGGAATCGGCAGACCTCAGCATGGTGATGTTTCGAATTGGGTATTGTCAGGATATACGGGAGAGGATAAAGACTTCTTTAGACCCTTTTTGCAAGAGACAGCAAAAGCTCTTGAGCTGTATATGAAAGATGGCTTTCAAAAAGCGGCGACACAATATAGTAAAAAGAAATTAGTTTAATTAATAAGGAAAAATCATGGGATTAAATTGTGGAATTGTAGGTTTACCAAACGTAGGGAAATCAACTTTGTTTTCAGCTATTACTTCAGCACCGGCAGAAGCCGCGAACTATCCATTTTGTACCATTGAGCCAAATGTTGGTGTGGTCGCAGTTGCAGATCCTCGCATGAAAAAGATTTGCGAACTAGTAGGCCCTGAAAAAGAAGTACCAACAATCGTTGAATTCGTCGATATCGCGGGCCTTGTAAAAGGTGCTTCAAAAGGTGAAGGTCTAGGAAACCAATTCTTAGGACATATTCGTGCAGTAAACGCCATTGTTCACGTTGTAAGATGTTTTGAAGATGGAGATGTTATTCACGTTCACGGAAAAGTAAATCCAGCAGATGACATTGAAACAATTAATCTTGAATTAGCTTATGCAGATTTAGAGGTGGTAGATAAAAAAATTGCCAACCTTCCAAAGCTCATGAAGTCACAAGATAAAAATATTTCTGGTAAAGCAAAAATCCAGGAGCCAATTCTTCATCAAGTAAAAGCTGAATTAGAAAAAGGTGTTGCCGCTAGAAATATTGATTTATCTAAAGAAGATAAAGCGGAAATGGCCGAACTCAATCTTATAACAATGAAGCCAGTGCTTTATTTATGTAACGTGGATGAAGCAGGGCTTTTAGAAGACAATGCACACGTAAAAGCAGTTTATGAGCTCGCCAAAAAAGAAGGCTCTGAAGCCATGAAGATTTGCGGTAAATTAGAATCTGAAATCGCCGCTCTTGAAACAGAAGAAGAGAAAAAAGAATTCATGGAAGCCGCAGGAATTGAAGCTTCTGGATTATCTATTTTAACCAAAAAAGCTTACGACATGTTAGGACTTAAGACCTATTTCACCGCAGGTGTAAAAGAATGTAGAGCTTGGACATTTGAAGACGGCATGAAAGCACCACAATGCGCTGGTGTTATTCACTCAGACTTTGAACGTGGATTCATTAAAGCTGAAGTTTATCACTACGAAGACCTCGTTCAGTATGGAACAGAGGCAAAAGTAAAAGAAGCTGGAAAGTTTCGTGTAGAAGGAAAAGAATACATCGTTAAAGACGGTGATATTATGCACTTCAGATTTAACGTTTAATTTTCAACGCAACGAAAAGGTTCCAGGAACCCAAGGTTTGGGTTCCTGGAACCTTTTTTTTTATCTATTTTGTTTCAGAGACTTTGAAGGTTTCATCCAGAGGAATTTTGACGTTAGTTTTACTCAATAGGATGTTGTAGAAAAAATTATTTCGGTAAATCAGTTTTACGTAATTTCTCGTTTCTTCATACGGGATAGATTCAATCGTTGAGAGCGGATCATTGTTTCTAAAAATTTCTTTTCTCCAGCGATCAATTCGATGTTCACCAGCATTGTAAGAAGCCAGTGTGTAAATTAAGTTTCCTTCAAAACGATCAACCAAAAGTTTTAAATATTTCGTTCCAATCGCGATATTGATTTCTGGATCAACTAAATGTTTAACTTTAACTTTTTTATTAAATCGTTTGGCGGTTGCCGGCATTAATTGCATTAGTCCTTTGGCTCCAACACTTGAAGTTGCATGAGGGTTAAACGCCGACTCCTGTCGCATAAGCGAGATCACGATAAGTGGATCAAGTTCTTTCGAATTTTTCTTGATCAAATCAAAGTATTCAGTGGGAAAAATGAGTTTTACTAAACGCAAATTCATAGGAAAAGTGTTTTGGTCGACGTTGTCTTGAAACAACTTAAATGAAGAAATATATTTCCCTTGCTCGTTTAAATATTTGATCAAGTTAACGATTAAATACTCACGAAACTCTTGATAGCTTGTTTTCATTAAGCTTTGATCAAGCCCAGTTTCGTTGGTTAAGGTAAGTAAATAGCGCGACTCTAAAGCTCCAAAGCGATCAAAACCTAATCGGTGCCAAACGTTCATTCTTTTTATCGAATCAACTGTTTGGGCAGAAAGGTGAGCGAAATTAATTTTAATGGGATTATCTTTTAAGATTAATTTTTCAAGTAGTTCTTCTTCAGATTTAATTTTGCCATCTTTAGCGAAGTCTTTAAGTGCCACAATGGAATAAAATGAAAATGGAGATTTGGTCATCATTTTATTTAATAACCCAGTACCTTTCTTTTCTTCACCTGTTTTAATTAAAGCAGTTGAAATCCAGTACTGAACTTTTGAATCTAGTTTGTCGAAATTGTCGTACATCTTAAATTTTTGAGCGACTGCTTTAATTTTAGAAAAATCTTTGTTGATCACATGTGACCAAATTAGGTGAAAATGTGATTCCGAATATTCAGAATCAGGAGCATAGGTTTTAGAAAGAATTAAGAGCTCTTGAGCTTCAGCATCTTTTCCTTTGTAGAAAAATTCTTTTGCCGTAAGAACAATTGAACTCCATGCCCGCTTCTGTGGAATGAATGTTTTATTTTTATTGTAAAAAGAGACGGCAGAAAGGATGAGTTGTTTACCGTTCGTGAAATCATCGGCCTGAACGGCAGCGACAGCATCTTTATAGAGTTTTAAAAATTCATCAAGATAATTTGCTTCAACAGCTTTTCCGGTGTTGGTCTTTGTTTGTGCCAATTTCTGGAATTTTTCATTGAGTTTTAAATGTTGAAGAATACTTTTTCCAGGAGTTGTACTGGCAATGATTGAGGCATCAATGATGATATTAGAAATTTTCTGTAAATCCTGAGGATATTTTTTTAAGCTTTTTAAAAGTCGAGCAATCTCATCTTGCGGATCATCACCTTCAATATAGAAAGGAATAATCTGGGTGAAGTATTCAATTTCTTCACTAGAAAATCCCTTAAAGTTTTTAAGATTTGTATATTGCTGAACAAAGGCAGAACGACAAAAACGATCTAGCGCCAAATCGAAACGATGAACTAAAGAAGTTGTAAATTCATTTGGGGTTGTAGAAGAAAGACTGCAATCTTTCTTAAAGTCCGCAAAACTTTCAACTTTATATGCTTTATCGAGTCTTTCTAAGAAAGGATTCAAGATATCAAAACTGGTTTTTTTACCTTTTAGGGCCAAAACATTTTTGACTGTCTGTGTTTTTGCTTTTCCATCATTTAACTCTTGAAAAAGAGCAATAATATTTTTTCCAGCATTTAAATCTTGCTGGGCAAGATCTAGCTTAAAATAAACGTCGCTACTGTACGCCTCTGGCATCAGATTAAGATTGGCACTAGCGAACAATGGAGAAAAAAGAAAGATGAATGGTACAATAAATAGTACTTTCAACAAAACGACCTCCCTGTCGATATTGTTGGACGAAACCAAAGATTTTAAAATGTGCTAGCTTTCTTTAGAGTGAAAGCGATCTTGGATTTCGTTTAACTTAACAATAATTTCGTTTAATACGACTCGTTTATCATCCGGAACAACGAGACTGAGATTGTTAATATAAGACGTTACTTCACTGATGTACATCAAATCTTTCTTGTAGTTCTCTTCGATATAATCGAAGGTAACGTTGATGTCGTCTGCAATTTCATGAAAGTAATCACCTGACCTAAAAAACAATTTTCCACGAGGTTGTCCCTCGCGAATCATGCTTAGATGTTTTTGTAATTTGTATAATGGTCCAGCAATTTTATGAGAAAAGAAAACACAGATAAAAAAAGTTAATCCCGTGAATCCTAACTGCAGAAGAATGAGAAAAATAAAAAGCTGTGTGCGGCGAGTTTTATAATCAGCGGCAATATTTGGCAACATGCTTTCAAGGTGAGAAATGATGCTATTCATAAGCTCGTAAATGGTAAACGGATAGATAATACTTACCAAAAATAAGAGTGAACAAACAAAGAGGCTAAACTTTATTTGAAATCCGGGATTTATGAGATAAATTTTACGTCCATTTGACACAGAGTCCTCGATGAAAAAGCGTCCCTCTTAGTATAGTTTAATCCTAGATTCACTGCTATCAATTTTTCTATAAAAATTATGTTGATTGTTCTACTCTAGTATCATGCTCAGTGCTTTTATTTTTAGGATTTGCCGAGTATTATAAACAGGTTTTAATAGGAGAATATTATGAACCAAGATGTTGTAAATCGCTTAAGCGTAATGATAAACCCGCAAACGGGAAAAACCCTAAAAGAAGAAAATCGTATCGTTGAAATGAAACAAGACGAAAACGGTTTAATTTTTAAATATAAACGTGATGGAATTTCTCCAGAATCAAAAAGAATCATTGAAAAAAAGATCATTGATGCTTTAGATGGGTTTGTGGCTGCTGATAAGATAAACGTCTTAACAGTATCGGAAAATTCTAATGATGTTTTTAAAGCAAAGCCAGTAGGGCCCAAAGCCCCAGAAGCAAAAGCGGAAATCAAGACAGGTCATGGTCCAACCGGACAAGCCAAAAAACGCGTGGCTAATGTAAAAAAAGTTATTGCGGTTTCTTCGTGTAAAGGTGGAGTTGGTAAATCAACGGTTACAGTAAATTTAGGATTAGCGCTTAAAGCACAGGGGCATAAAGTTGGCTTCATTGATGCTGATGTTTATGGACCTTCTCTTCCTATGCTTTTAAATCATCGCCAAACAAAACCATCGGCAAATGATAATAAAAAAATTCTTCCAGTTGAAGCATTTGGAACAAAGTTTATTTCTTTTGGTTTATTTGTTAACGAAAGTGACCCAGTAATTTGGCGAGGACCTATGCTTGGTGGAGTTTTGAATCAGTTTTTATTCGATGTTGATTGGGGAGAGCTCGATTACTTAATTATTGATTTACCACCTGGAACTGGAGATATGCAATTATCTATGATCCAAGCCACTGATGTAGATGGTGTTGTTGTTGTTTCAACTCCGCAAGATGTAGCCGTTCTTGATACGAAGAAGGGATTACAAATGTTCAATCAAGTAAAAGTGCCAGTGATCGGTATGGTTGAAAACATGAGTTACTTTATTCCTGAAGATGCACCTCAAAAGAAATATTATATTTTTGGCCAAGATGGTGTGAAAAAAGCCGCTCAAGATTTAAGTGTAAAATTTTTAGCTGAAATTCCTTTAGAAGTTAGTGTACGTGAAGGTTCTGATAATGGTGAGCCTTATATGACGAATACGAAAAATGAAGGCAAGCCAGTTTGGGAATCTTATCAAAAATTAGCGAGTGAAATAGATCATCATTTTTATCCAGAGAAAGATAAGGGCTCTTCGCCTGGCTTTTTCAAAAAATTGTTTTCATAAATTAAGGATAAAATTTTGGGCTTATTAGAAATCGTTAAAGAGCAAATTGATTTTGGATTTACTGGGAAAGTGAATATTTTAAGTTCACGTTCCCAGTTTCTTGGTGCGATTTTTTTAAAAGAAGGATTGTTAGTTGGGGCTCAGTTTCATGGTCAAACTGGAATTAAGGCCCTTAAAAAAGCAGTGTTTGAAGATGTTGATTCAAAAGACGTCTATAAATTTGTCGTTGAGCCAGAAATCGTCGATGAGTCTCATGTTCAATTTTCTGTAGAGTTTGATAGTCTTAAAAAAGAAATTCAAAAAGATTATGAAGTTTATCGTCAGTCCAAAAAATTACGCCCCCCTCAACACCTGGTCTTAGTGATTGCTCCAGAAATCGTTGTTAATAAAGATGAAGTAACTTACTCAGAATTTAAAGTCTTAGAAGTTATGACTGTTTATAATAAAGTTTCGGATATTTATGAACATTGTGGTTTAGAAGAATTCGAAATTACTCAAGCACTAGTTGATTTAAGAAGAAAAAAGGCAATAAAAGTCTTCCAAAACGGATCAAATGTCCGATAGAATTCTTGAGTGCATATTCTAAACTCGGAGTTTGAAATGAAAGGTCAATTACACAATCAAGGTGAACTAAAAGAGCTAAAGGTAAAAATCGAAAAAGAAATTGTTGATTCAGTTGAAAGAATGGCAAAAAACAGCAATCTTACAATTGATGAAATCGTTGTTATTGCGCTGAAAAGATACAGAGCAAGTCACACAGATTTAGATAAAAAATAATTAGCATTAGGTTACTTTTTTACTCAAGCTTTATTCAGAGAGTGCGCGAGCACTCTCTTTCTTAAATAAAAATCAAGAATAAATTAAATAAAATCCACTAAAAATTACCATAAATATGACGAAATTGTCTCAACTCAAAGATTGGAGATATTACGTTTAATGGTTCACTACACCAGAAGCTCTTAATACTTATTGGTATCGCTCAAGTATCGCTTATACTTGTTTCGGTTTTTTCACTCTAAAAGATTGTTGGTCAATCAACTCATTCTATAGATAGTTTGGGGATGAATATTGAACAGGTTGAAACAATTAGCCACATCAAGGCTGAATTTGGAAAACAAATTCAAGAGTGGAGAAATACTCAATTAGCTCAAGACTGTTCTCGAACCGCAGATGATTTAAAGAATCAATTAGTTGAGTTAGATGGCTATGTCTCTAAACTAATGTCGATTCTACATGGTTCTGAAACTCGTGTTTAAATTTTAGTCAGAGGTGTCTGTCGATTTTATAGACACCTCTAAAATTTTTACGCTACTGCTCACGTAATTACGGGTTCTTATTTAGGAGTTCCGCCCTAAAACCATCTGGCACGAGCGTTGCAATATAATAATCAAACACTTTAACAGTGAGTTGGTTATGCAACTTTTTACACTTAAAAACATGATGATCGCTTTAGTCGGAACTGGATCTATTGTTGCTCTTGGAACAATGAGAGACCTTCAAACTAAATCTGTACATGACAGTGAAGAAGAAGTTGTTATGTTCTCTGAAGAGATTGAAAGAAATCTTGCTTCAGTAGTACAAACTCAAGGTGCAAAATCTCTTTACGTAGCAATGAATGAAATGAACCAAAGAAGAATCAATGGTGAGTGGGAAATCGTAAGACACGTAAAAGATTCAGAAGTTGTTTTTGATGCTTCAAAAGGTGAAGGATCAATTAAAGCAAAGTTAGAATTAATTAATGTTTCAACTGTTAAAGTTGGAAATGATAATGAGCAAATTTTCCAAGTATCAATTCTTGAAGGTAAAAAAATCGCCTTATTTAAAAGATTAGGTAATAGCTATGAAATTCTTGAGGCGAGAAAAATTGAATTAAAAGTAGAAGCTCAAGTTTCTAATGATCAAGAAGTTGAAATGGTTCTAGAAAGAGCAATTTTACAAGAAAACCCAGGACAAGTTTTAAAAGATTCTGAAATTCAAGGAAGTGTAACTCTTAAAAATAAAGAACTACACAACCTTTCAGTATCAATTCAAACGATCGCTGGTGTTGAAAGAAATATCTCAATTAACTTTGCAGAAATCGGTGATGCTGGTGCTTTTACTGTAGACGTTGATGGTGATGATGTATCTGGTATGTTCTTTAATAATGGAAATGATGGTTACAGATTGTCATTTGTTAACGGTCCATTAGCTGGTGCTCAATTAAACTTCATGACTGAAGATAAAGTTGAAGCAAGAAAAGAACAAGAAGAACAAGCAAAATATGAGCAATCATTTGAAGAAATTGAAGAAACTAAAGTAGTAGATACTGCAATGGAAGAAAAAGTAATTGAAGCTTCAAGTGCTAGAAATCAAAATGCGGAAGAAGTAGAAGTTTACTCAGCTGAAGAAGTAAAACAAATTGCAGAAACTAATGGATTTAACTTTTAAGATAAACAACGAATTGTTCTTTCTAACAGTACCCCCCATCGCTGTTAGGATAATTAAAGGCCGACGTCACCCCAAAGATTAGTCGGCCTTTTTAATTTCTAAAATCTTATTTACCTAATAATGCCTTAAACTCTTGAGTTAAAAGTGGAACGACAGTGAACAAATCACCAACGATTCCATAGTCAGCTCTCGTAAAGATTGGCGCATCTGGGTCAGTGTTGATGGCAACAATAACTTTAGATGAGCGCATACCAGCTAAGTGTTGAATCGCGCCTGAAATGCCACAAGCAATATAAAGAGAAGGAGAGACAGTTTTACCTGTTTGGCCAACTTGCATTGCGTGAGGAGCAAAGCCAGAGTCTACTGCTGCTCTAGAGGCACCTACAGTTGCGCCAACAACTTCTGCTAGTTCTTCAAGAACTTTAAAGTTAGCAGCATCTTTCATCGCACGACCACCTGATACAATAATATTGGCTTCAGTTAAGTCTAGTTTTTCAGATGTCCCTTTTACGATTTCTTTGATCATGGCTCTGATTGCACCAGCATCCACGTTTGCTTCAGCTGTAGCACCGGCACCTGCAGTCGGAGCTGTGTTCATACCAAGAGCATTTGGACGAATTGTTACGAAGTGTGGTTTTGGTCCAGTGATTTCAACTTTTGCAAAACATTTTCCTGAGAAAAGTGGTCTTGTGCCGTTGAATGTATCACCTGAAAAAGTGAAATTTGTTACGTCACTTGCTAATCCAGCATCAAACTTTGTAGCTAAGCGTGGAAGTAAATCTTTACCAATTGAAGTCGCTCCAGCGAAAACATAATCAAAGCCACCAGTTTTAATGAAAGCTTCAAGCGCGTTTGAGTATCCTTCTGGAGAATACTTGTCTAAGTTTCCACCTTTTAAAGAATGAATTTTTGATGCACCAAATTTTGCAAGCTCTGCAGTCGCTTCTGCAGGAACAGCACCAATTGCTGCAACTTCAATTGTGTGACCAGCAAGTTTTCCTAGGATTTCTAGAGTCACGCCTTTAGCGTGATTTCCATGTAATTCTGTAAATACTAATACCTTTGCCATATATAACCTCTAATCAAAATTAATTTTAAAAACCACTTAGATAATTTTTGCTTCATTACGAAGCAAGCCAACCACTTCTTTCACAATTTGAGCTTGTTTCGAAGCATCTGTTGCATCGAATTTTTTCCCTGGTGGTTTTTCTGGTGGAAGTTGGAAAGAAGAATATTTTAAACGTTGATCAGCTGCACTTACACCAACGTCTGCAAGACTCAATTGAACCAATGGTTTTTTCTTTGCTTTCATGATCCCTGGAAGAGAAGCGTATCTTGGAGTATTAATTCCCTTGTTACAAGCGATAATCGCTGGAAGTTTAACACCGTATACTTCCAGTGCTCCACCTTCGATTTCTCTCTTTACAGTAACGTCTGTTGCGGATCCTTCGTATCCTACAACTACTGAAACTGATGGAAGGTTTAACATTGTTGCAAGAATTTGTGGAACTTGTAAGCAGTCATCATCGATAGCTTGTTTTCCAGTTAAAATTAAGTCTGGAGTTTTACCTGATTTTTCAATTGCATTTTTAAGTGCTTTAGCAATCATGTATGAATCTAAGTTGTCATTTGCTTCAACCAAGATTGCATCATCAGCACCCATTGCCATCGCAGTTCTAAGTGCTTCTGTATCTTTAACAGAACCAACGCGAACAACTGTTACTGTTGAGCCGGCATTAGCTGCTTGAACGAGTAAAGCTTGCTCTACAGCAAATTCATCGTATGGGTTCATGATCCATTTAATTGATGATGTCTCAATGTATGATCCATCGGCATTAGGGACAACTTTAGTTTCCGTGTCCGGTACTTGTTTTACACAAACAAAAATGTTCATCTTGTGCTCCTTTTATGTTCTAGAAAATATTTCTTTAGCAATAACTAATCTTTGAATTTGAGAGGTTCCCTCGTAGATCTGAATGAGCTTTGCATCTCTCATCAATTTCTCAACGGGATACTCTTTTGAATAACCATAACCACCATAAATTTGTACCGCATCCGTAGTTATTTGCATACAAGAATCGCCGGCAAAAGCTTTGGCATAAGACGCCAGTTGCGTGTTCGGTAAATTATTATCAACCAGCCATGCAGCCTTATGAACTAAGAGGCGTGAGGCTTCAAGTTTCATCGCCATTTCCGAAATCATAAATTGAATTGCTTGATGATTCGCAAGTGGAACACCAAATTGAATTCTTTCTTTCGCATATTTTACCGCATGATCGTAAGCACACAGTGCACCACCTACGGCACTAGCAGCTACCATTGGACGCGAATGATCAAGGGTCTTCATGGCAATTTTCCAACCAAGACCAAGACCACCGAGTACATTGGCTTTTGGTACGCGAACATTATTAAATGTAACAGCACGAGTATCTGAACAACGGTGTCCCATCTTATCTTCTTTTTTCTCGATAATAATCCCTGCCGCACCTTTTTCTACAATAACAGCAGTGATACCTTTGTGCTTTAAGTTTGTATCGATTGTTCCATAGACAACAAATAGATCAGCGTATCCTGCGTTAGTGATCCACATTTTGTTTCCATTGATCACAACATCATCACCATCTTCTTTAATTGTTGTTTTTAATCCACCAGCATCCGAACCGTTACCAGGTTCTGTTAAACAAAAGGCGGCAATTTTGTATGATTCAGTAAATGGTTTCAAAAATTTTAATTTTTGTTCATGGGA
>JAKLJM010000038.1 GCA_023151145.1 Bacteriovoracaceae bacterium
TGCAATCACTCCTATTAATCCCCACACATTATTTGCTTTTAAAGTTCCGCAGGGAAAGTGATGAAAATCCATTCCATTTTTAATGTCTTTTATGTTGTTTTCTACTTGAGATCTACGTCGGTAAAACTTTATAACAGCTTCATGATTCATCTCAGACTCACTCATGTTCGTGACAACCGCATAGACCTTATAGGGATAATTGTTCTCTTTTGTCGGTGTTAAATTTTTAGTACGAATAAAAACGACACGTAAGAACTTTCTATCTGGCAATCCCATCAGCGGATAAATTTCTGATGAAATCTGACAGTCTTTAGAATCAAAAAATCTCAGTTTGGTATTAGCCCATTTCATATGATTCTTATTTTTTGTAAGAATTGGTTTCCAGATATTGGTCTTTAAATTTATAACAAAATTACAGTTGTGATTTATAAGAGAATTATAGATTTCCATTGTCGAATAAGCTGAGTCTGCTACAAAATATTTTTGAATCTTCTTTGGAATTTTTGAAAAAGTTTCTTCTAAAAGTTCTGTGGCATCGACGCTGGAATAAGTATTGCCGGCACGAAGCTTGAAGCCATACAAAAGACCTTTATCATCAAAAAGATTTTGAGAATTTAAACATAATTCTTTTCTATATCCATAGGCCACGCCTTCAGATTTTAGCCCATATTGCTGATGATCTGTGGAATCCATTTTAAAAACAATTTTATGACAACTCGGTTCTAGTGCTTGCCTGATTTTAAGAGCTAATGCTGGAATAAGTTTTCTAATATTTTCAACTTTTCGTGTGTGAAAGCTTCTAAGAAATTTTCCCATGGTTTCAGATGACGGGGAATTTGTGAGTTTAAAAAATAAGGGGTCCTGGCCCTACCAGTCAAAGTCATCAAGGCAGTCAGTACCAGCAATAAATCCAAAAATACCGACATAAAACTTATTCCATGAACTAAACCCTCGATTTCTCTTCTTTAAAGGTAACTCATGCCCCAATAAGTTTTTAATTTCAAATTTATGGATCAAGTCGTCGAATAAATTTAATCCAGAAAATGAAGAAAGGGACTTGGCAAATGATGTGTAGTTAATAGATAGTTTATTCATAAGAGGGCTTTTTTTTGAGTAAATTGTTTTGTGGTAAAAAGAATTTAATCGAAACAAAAGCCTTTTTCATTTCGCAGGGCCGTGAACGCAGGGCCGGATAATCAGTACATTTGGTGAAAGATTTAATGGAGTAAATTTTCCAATGAAAATTTACATTTTTTTATGAGCTTACTGACGGATTAACTGTTAACAGTTGCATTCAATTTTTTTAAACAAATTTGACCTGTGGAAATAAATAGCAAATATAATCCAAAACGAGGTTCTAAAAATCATAGCAACAAGTGTTTTAAGTTCATACAGTTGCCCTTGGAAAATATGATTCAATAAATACGCAAGCACAAATGCACTAGATACCGCAATTACTAAAGAAAGCTTTTTAACACAAGTTTTCATTTTAAAAATGGAAACACTTGCAACAAGGTAAAAAAAGCCCGCAATAAAATTAAACCATAATACAAGAGGAACGATATTTCCTCTTGTAGCAATTCCACTTTCTGTAAATAAAGATCTTCCACCAGATAAAATCGTCATTAATCCGAAAATCAAAAAAACCAATCCTATCCAAACATTCTTTTTTTTTAAATTCACATATCCCCCTTTTCAGGTTTCTTTTCACCAAATCCACTTTAAATGACAGTATTCTTCGATTTACTTATAAAGTAGCCCAACATGAACACACTTGCTGTCATACAAATAGCACCGATAAGAACAAAGACTGGAGAAGCTGACAACAAGAGTTCTAATAAGATACCAACTGGCATCAACATTCCTAGAATAGCTAACCAAGACACAAGTTGTTTTTGCTTAAAACTAATATCTAACTTAAACAGCAGATATCCAATGACGATATTCAAGAATGCAAAAAGATTACCATGCACATGGGCCAATCTAGCCTCAAAGTGTTTTCCATTGCCATAGGCGGCAGCCCATTCAGCAGCGTTGGGTGCAAAGTCCCTTAGGTATATTAATAAGAAACCATAAAGCATAAATCCAGCCATTGCATAAAACCCAACTACTAGATTTTTTCTACCCTCATTTTGATTTCCCATGTTAATCTTTCCTTTCAAAATTAATGAAAATCGAACCTAATTTAAAGTCTTATCAGTTTATCTTACTAGTGCTTCCAGCCAACATGATTAAACATCTTTTCGTATCCTAGAAGTGCCTCATGTATTTTTTTATGACCACTCTCATAGTGACCATTTTTAAAATCAGAGGAACCATCGAGAATCAAACCTAGTGAAGGGTGAATGGCGGCATCGGCGGCAGGCTCAAGCTTGCAAGTTTTGAAAATGTCGTTAACTGTTTCTGTAATCTTATCGCCGTAAGACTTAACAACCTTAACGTCATCCTTTTTAGGATTTAACTCTTTCATTAAACTTAATATTTTTTCCATTCGAACTTTTAGATCACTGGTGGGAGTAAACTTAATTTTAGACTCAGCTTTGTTTGAAATTTGTTTACCATGACCGGAATGATGATCATGGTTTTGTGCTATTGCTATATTTGTAACAGCTATAAGAAAAACGACTAATGTAATTTTCATTTCTTTCTCCATTATTTAATTAAATACAAATATGAATCTATATTAGCTTTGACTTCGTGTTCGACATTTCCAGATTGCACAATCAGAATTGCCTTGCTCGAAGTTGAATGTTTATCTAAAGATTGCCCTTTTTTAAAACCAAGCCCAATTAGTTTGAAGGATGGGTTTGATAAAACTTTAACTATTTTGCCATCTTCACTTAGGGCAATCTCTTCCATTAATACATGTTTCATAGCTTTACCTCTTTATTGTTTTTAAAAAGTTTCCCACTAATAATTTTTAATATTTTTAAAGGAATCTTATCTGCAATGGTGCTTGCGGATAATTCAATTATTTTCACACGCTCAACACTAAGATTATTCATAAACGTTTCCCCAGACGGTGTAAGAGAAATGATCTTAGCTCTCCTATTATCCTGATCTTCTTTTCTTTGAATGAGCTCTTTTTTGACCAGCTCATCAATCATTCGGCTTGTTGCAGACATTGAAAGGTTTAATTTATTTGAAATATCATTAACATTAACTTTCTTGTCGCGATCAATGATATGAAGAGCAGCCACTTGAGAAAAGCTCAAATGCTCTTCACTTACGACGACTGCTAGTCGCTCAATAACTTTGCTAAAAAGTATCCTTGTGAAACGTTCTATCGGCGAATTTATTATTTTATTGCTCATGTTTTTATTATATGCAATAATTGCATAAATGCAACTATTAACTTTAGGAAACTATATGCCAAAGCTTAACCATATGAAAATACTAACTATTATTTATATTATTAGCACGCCTCTATATGCATTTGGCACGGAGCCAGACAGTAAAAACAATGTTTTAACTTTAAATGATTTAGAGGCGGTGGCCCTAAACCAATCATTAGATATAAAGTCTAAAGAATATGAAGTCATTGCCACTCAAGAAAAAAGTCAATCCCTCACCTCTAACTACATTCCAAAACTTTCATTAGAGGGAAGTTACAAATACTTATCTGAAATACCTGAAATAAATATGGCCCCAGGTCGAGTTCTCAAATTTGGGGACAATATTAATTATAGTATTGGTCCAACTCTAACAATGACTCTTTTCGATTTCGGAGCAAAATCACAGCTTCAAAAATCATTGAATATGAATGTTTCAGCAAAGAAAAATGAAGTAATTAATTTAAAATCTAATGTTCTTTTTAAATCACGCTTTCACTATATTAACCTAGCGTTGCTTTTGGAAAAAAGAGCCGTAATTGCAAATTCTTTAAAAGTTGCCCAAAAGCAATTGAAGGATGTTTCGTCCAAGCAACGTTTTGGTTCAGGATCTAGGCTTGACTTATTAACAGCGCAAAAAGAAGTCCATGAATTAGAATCTCTCCTAAAAGAAACTTCATTTAATATTGAAGCTGAAAAATCCGAGCTATATAAAGTTTCATCCTCTCAAAAAATAAAAGAAACAAATTTTGAATCTGCTCAAAACTATTTAGAAAAATTAGAGTTTATTAAAAACCGCTTTATAAGCTACAAAAGTAGAAATTATATCACAATTGAAAATGCAAGAATAAAAAGCCTCAAAGACCAATCTGAATCACTTGAAAATCAAGCAAGTTCAATTTCAAAACAAAGGTATCCGAAAGTAAATCTTTTTGCTAAAAGCTCACTTGACTATCCAAACGGACCTGACCTCACTCAGTTTAATCAAAATGCAGTTGGCATAACACTTTCAATGCCAATATTTGACGGCGGCGAAATATCTCACAGTGCAAGCGAAAAACAAAATCAAGCCTTGGCATTGAGTCACCAAGTCCTTAACGAAGAAAGAAATTTAAATGAATCTATTCACTTACTGCTGAAGAGAATTGATAACTTAACAGAACAAAACGAAATCATTCAGAAGAAGATTATTGAATCAAATGAAATATCAAAACTACTTTATAAAAGTTATCTGGAGGGCCACACGACTTTTATAGAAGTCGAACGGGCCAATGTAAAAAGTAGAGAGGCACAACTAAATCTAAGTGCAAATGTATATCAGATAACTTTTAACTTAATTCAACTAGCTAACATTGCCGGAGAATAAAATGAATTTTAATAAAAAATACTTACTAATAATCCCTGTACTAATTATTTCAGTAGCGACCATTAAATTTCTAAAGGACAAATTTTCTCCAATGAGATTCTCGGGAACCGTTGAAGCTACTCAAATCGTAATTTCATCGAGACTTAACAGTAACATTAAAAGTATTGCTGTAAAGGAGGGCGACCTAGTTAAAAAAGACACAATCCTTATTAATCTAGATTGCGAAGACATAAATGTTACCTTCGCCAGACTTTTTGATGACTATGATCGTGCTAAAAAACTTTCAACCAGTGGAGCTGGATCAAAAGAATCTTTTGAGAAAGCGAAGTCTTTGTTTAATGAAATCGAAATAAAAAAAGGCTGGTGTGAAATTAAATCTCCTTTGGATGGAGTTATCACAAACAACTTTCATGAAATTGGCGAATATGTAACTCCAGGAACAAAATTATTATCAGTTTTAGATAAGAATAATTATTGGGTCTATTTTTATATTCCTCAAACACTCATAAATAAATTTAACACTGGTGACTCAATAAATTTAATCCTACCTGAAACAAATGACACTTTCCCAGGAAAAGTAATTAAAATAAATGAGAATGCAGAATTTACACCTAAAAATGTGCAAACTTTTGATGAGCGAGCAAGATTAGTCTACGGAATTAAAGTGAAAGTAGAAAACAAAGAAAATCGTCTAAAACCTGGAATGTCTTTAGACATGGAGATTAAGAGATAATGACTCTTCAAATACGACTTAACAAAATTCAAAAGCAATTTGGTGATATCAAAGCACTTAATGATATTGAAGATGTTTTTGAGTCTGGAAAACTTCATGGTCTCATCGGTCCAGAGGGCGCAGGCAAAACCACCTTATTACGAAATTTAATGGGATTGTTTTTGCCAAGCTCAGGAAATATTGAATTTTATGAAAATTCAAAAATAGTCTCCTTTGAACATATTAAAAATAAAATCTCTTATATGCCGCAAAGACAAAGCTTATACCCTGACTTGTCTATTGAAGAACATTTACACTTTTTTAAATCGCTATATGGCCTTGATGAAAAATACTTTGAATTAAAATCACGAGAGCTATTAGAAATCACTCGCCTTAACAAATTTCTAGATCGACCTGCTGGAAAGCTGTCTGGAGGAATGTATAAAAAATTGGGCCTCATGTTGTCCCTCTTACAGTCGCCAAAAGTCCTTCTTTTAGATGAGCCAACCAACGGAGTTGATCCCATCAGTCGACGTGAATTCTGGGAATTACTTCATCACCTCATATCTGATGAAATCATTATTGTCTATGCAACCTCATATATGGATGAAGCTGAAAGATGTGATATCGTTCATCTCTTGGATAAAGGTAGACTCTTTTCAAAAGGAACTCCCGCAAATCTATTAGAGAGCGCCAAGGCTAAGACATTTGACGAATACTACTTAAATCATACCAAGGAAAATGTATGAAAAGCGAAAACTCCGTCGTCGTTAGTAATTTAAGTGTGAAATTTGGTGATTTCTATGCTGTTAAGAACATTTCATTTCAAGTTAAGAAAGGTGAAATTTTCGGATTCTTAGGCGCAAACGGAGCTGGTAAAACTACGACAATCAAGGTTCTTTGTGGAGTTCAACATCCAACGACTGGTGATGTAAGCGTTAATAATGAGACCTACAAAAACATTGGTGCATTAAAAAAGCAAATTGGCTACATGTCGCAAAAGTTCACTTTATATGATGATTTAACTGTATATGAAAATCTTTCTTTCAATTCTAGCCTAAGAAAACTTGAGAGGTCTTTCTTTCAAAAAAGAATCAAAGAACTTATGGATTTTATTGGATTCGACTATGCTTTGGACACTCTGGTTTCAAGTCTTCCCGGAGGAATAAAGCAACAGGTTTCATTAGTCGTTTCAATGCTTCATGATCCTGAAGTAATCTTTCTAGATGAACCTACAGCTGGAGTTACTCCTTTTTACAGAAATAAGTTTTGGGAACTCATCCGTATGCTTTCTAAAAAAGGGAAAACCGTTTTTGTTACGACTCACTATATGGATGAAGCTGAATACTGTGACCGCATTGCACTAATGAGAACTGGCGAAATGATCGCACTTGATTCGCCCGTAAATCTAAAAAAAAATGTTTTCCCAGAACCTCTTCTTGAAATCACAAAACTAAATGCTTCAAATAATAGTATTGATATACTAAAAAATGATGAAAACATAATCAGCTTACTGCCTTTCGGATCACGTTATCATTTGATTCTAAAAAATAAAAATTCATTAGAGCCATTTTTAAAGAAATATGCAGGCTCTTTTTTTATAAAGGAAATCGAACCCAATTTAGAAGATGTCTTTGTCAGATTAGTTGAAGGAGATAGATAATGAGAAATGAACCTATCGAAAGAATTATATCTATCGCCCAAAAAGAGAAATTTCATATCTTAAGAGATCCCTATGCATTAGCAATAGCCATCGTCGTACCGCTTTTCATCGTATTAGTATTCGGCTTTGTAATCGACTTCGATGTAAAAGATATTCCGATTGCCTTTCAGGATCAAAGTCAATCAACTCAATCACGAGACTTTCTGCAAAAGCTTGAGAATTCTGGATACTTTAAAATCAAAGAAAAACTTTATAGCACTGAAGATGCTTTTAAAGAAATTGAAAATGGTAATGTAAAAGCATTTGTACAGATACCACCTGATTTTGAAAAAGATATTATTTCAAAAAAACCATCTCAAGTTCAGGTTCTTCTTGACGGAGCTGATAACTCTACAGCTGGAGTTATTATGGGATATCTTGCTAAGTTTAGATCCTTTGTTAATGTGGATTACTTTGGAGTAAAGCAAAATTTTCAAGTTAATGAACAATTTTACTACAATCCACAACTACTAAGTTCTTGGTTTGTAGTTCCTGGCCTTACAGCAATAATCTTGGCTCTCATATCGATCCTACTAACAGCTCTTACTGTCGCAAAAGAGTGGGAAAATGGTTCAATGGAGCTGTTGCTTTCTACACCTGTAAAACCTATTGAAATCATTTTAGGAAAAATGATCCCTTATCTTTTTATTGGAATCATGGCACTCGTATTGGTCTTGATAGTTTCTTTTATGGTTTTTGAAATTCCATTTAGCGGAAGCCTAATAACATTTGTTATCACAAGCATTGTATTTCTAGTGAGCTGCCTTGCTCAAGGAATTCTTATATCAATTTTAGCCAAGAACCAACAACTCGCGATGCAAATCTCAATGATCACTGGTTTGCTTCCTTCGCTTTTGCTTTCAGGTTTCATTTTTCCCATCGAAAATATGCCTACGTTTTTTCAAATGCTAACATCTATTCTACCTGCTCGATGGTACATATTAATTAGCCGCTCAATATTTCTTAAAGGGGCAGATATAAGTAATATTATTGCTCCATCAATTGCCCTCATTATACTTTCATCAGTTCTTGTTTTGTTAGCACTTAAAAACTTTAAGTCAAATCTGGAGAACTCATGAATAATTTATATAAATCTCTATTTACTATTCGTGGTTTTATCAAGAAGGAATTTTCACAAATTCTTCGCGATACAAAAATGAGAATTGTGCTCTTTATACTTCCAGTAGTTCAGATGGTTGTTTTTGCCGTCGCGATATCAACTGAGGTTAAAAACATAAAAATTGGATTTCAATACTCTGTTTCAGATGCAGAGTTTGTTCAATTGATAGATCATGTTGAAAAAAGTGGGTGGTTTAACATTGTGCCCTTGAAACATGGTGATGATATTTCTCTAAAAATGAAAAATGGAGAACTAGACGCTGTTCTTTTTGCTCCATTGGACAAAACAGCTAAGGACCAGGAAAGAAGCAAAAAAGGATACCAACTCATTGTTGATGGAACCAATTTAATTCGAGCACAATCAGTTGAAAGATATGTTAATACTATTCTATCTACTAAAATTATGGGCCTAGTGACACCACCTCTTTCTTTAAATATTAGAACTTTATACAATCCAGAGATGCGAAGTCCTTATTTTTTAATTCCTGGTACAATGGCAATGATTGTAGGATTGATAACTGTACTTCTAACGAGCATGTCGCTCTCTCGAGAAAAAGAAATGGGAACCCTTGAGATGATTCTGGTTTCACCTATAAGCAGTATTGAATTGATTTTAGGAAAAACAATCCCATTTCTTATTTTAGGAATAATCAATGCCATTACAATTTTGTTTTTTGCAATAGTAGTGTTTCGAGTTCCGATGAATGGTAGTTATTTTTTACTTGGCCTTTCCGTTTTTGCATTTGTATTTTCGACAGTAAATGTTGGTACATTTATTTCCACTTTTGCAAAAAACCAACAGCAGGCAATGCTCGGTGGATTTATTTTTCTTTTTGTTGCTAACTTATTAGCTGGAATTATGTTTCCAATAGATAATATGCCAACAATTATGAAATGGTTGGTTAATATAAACCCCTTAAAATTCTATGTCGAAATTTTGCGAGGCTTAATGCTAAAAGATGCATCTTCTTATTTCATCATCCAGAATATTTTAGCACTATTTGCGATTGGATTTGGATTTGCCTATTTAAGCTATAAAAGAATGCAGGAGTATTTATCTTAGATATTCTAATGCACAGTTTAAATAGGTATCTAAAGTAGAAACTTACAAAACTATATTTCTTCAGAAGAATGCCAATCATATCCATCCATAGGTTTTTTTTCGGAATCCATATCCAGTAGTGCAAGGCTTGCGAAGACAAAATGACCATCCCCCCATTGCACGGACACGAATTTGATGTAAACATCAGACCTGCTTAGAGGCAGCAGAAAACGAGGAAATCATGGAAATCAAGTCTACACGTAAATATACAGATACATCTACTATGTTTCCTGTTTTTAGGTTGCGAAAACGAAAGGCTCCCGGCGAGACTAACTGAGAATCATACTTCAAAAGACCTCTCCGAACGAACTGTCCCTGCAGTCCGCCAAAGCCACTTTTTTCCCAGGCTCCAAAGATCATATAGAAGACAGTTGTAATAGGACCAGTGACCCCTTGGGTGACTGATGTCGGAATCTCGATACTTACTGCGAACGCAAATATTATTTTCAGTTAAAGAGCTTTTTTGTAGCTTGTTGTGAGATCAAAAAGGCACCCACCATTGCGGGACAGGCATGCCCGGCGAAATGGAACACATCAAGTAGTGAAATTTCAAAGGCGTACTCATTTTCATCAGCCATTAAAAACTCCGCGAATGGCTCGTGGACTTTAATTGTGAAACTTTCAAACTCTTTAGAACTCACTGTTTCGAAATTGTACATTTGCTCTCCAACTTTATGCCGTTCAGTCTTCTTATGATTTCGCCATTTTTGCGACAATCAGAGCATTCATCCACTTTTGTGGATTCGCAATCAAATTTTCAACTATGACCATTTTGACAACTAAGTAGAAAACCAAGTAGTGCCATAAATTGATTTGCTTGTCTTTTCTGACCTGCTCCAATATACGCAGCCCGATCAGAGTTCTTTCATAAATTGAGATGAAGGTCATATCTAGCGTAATTTCAGGTTCGATTTTGAACAGTTTTCCTCCCTTAAGAACGATGCCTCCCTCTCTGATATAGATTAAAGCGGTTTTTATGTATTTAGACTTTCATTGATGGCTTTTTATTTGTAATATAAAACCGAAGAAAGCGAGATTGCCAGACTTGTTAGGTGATTTTTCTTTGACAGGAGTGTATAGGTTGAAAAAGGTATTAAAATACGACCGAGGTTTTTTTGCTTAGTCAAAATTCATTAGGCGGTGCACTTTCAGAAATTAAGGGATTTCCTTTGTTTGCGGGGTTGTCAGACGATTTGATTTTAAACCTTTGCGCCAATTCGGAAATAAAGGTTCATCAACATAAAGAGCAAGTTTTCACATTTGGAGAACCCGCTTCTTATTTTGGAATTGTTTTGTCTGGGGCTTACAAGCTTTCACGTATTGCGATCTCAGGTGAAGAGTCAGTCATTCACTTTTCATCTCCTGGTGATGTTGTGGCTGCCTTAGTCATGCCGCAGACTAAACCTGTGTATCCGGTCAATGTTAAGGCCATGGGGCCATCCCGGTTACTACTTATTCACAGAGACATTTATCTTCAACATTGGTTGAAAAATTCTGATTTAATCATTCGTATTCAAGGATTATTATCGACACGCATGGCTCGCTTTCAGAATCAAAAAATCATGCAACGGGCGCCTCTTCAGTCGAAAGTGGCTGCTATGTTGTTACAG
>JAKLJM010000039.1 GCA_023151145.1 Bacteriovoracaceae bacterium
TATCTTGTGCAAAAACGATATCGCGCGCATCTCCTTCGGTGAGGAATAAACGACCGTGAGTTTCGAGGATCTGAATTCCACGAAGTTTTAATTCTGTTTCTAAATCTTTTTCAAAGCCCACTGGAGCTAAGTAACCTGTCTTCATAATATAATCTTTATCAACTATTTAGCATTGGTAATAATTTTTAAAAGTTCAATTCTATTTTCCATAGATTCTTTAAGCTCTTTTACTTCATCTGAAAAGAACTCTGCTGCTATTTCCTGTAAATCTTTACTATAATCTTTAATTTTTAGCGAGACTTCATCAATTTTAGTTTTAGGGATTTCTGAAAACTCTTCCTCTAGTGGTATTCCGTAACCAGCTTTAACATAATTTTCAGCAGATAATTCTGCATATAATGCCTGCAGCTCTACAATTCGATCGCCAAGGACAGTTCCCTGCAGTCTTGGATCTGGTTCGTTACCAAATAACTTAGCGCCCATTGTTTTAGTAAATTGTAACTCTCGCGACCTTAGAATGAGATCCTCTACTCTTAAGGCATTGGCGGCTGTCATTACTTGGTCATCACTTAAATCAATGGCGGCTTGATAAATTTGTATTCTAGCTAATGCATTATTTTTTTCTGCAAACTCTGCAAATGTTGTATTTTCCATACCTAATATTTTAAGTGACGAGGCTACTTTTTCTGAAACTGCTGGAAAATAATGTCCTTTTCTTTCTGCTAGTTTCAGATTTTGAAAAACTTCGGCATTACCAATTTTACTTTTCACTAAATAGTCATACATCCCAAGAGGGGTTACAATATTTTGTTTTTGTACCTCTTTATTTTCATTCATCGCCACTCTTAAAAGATTCATCGCTTCGGTCGCGCAATTATTGGTAAAGAAGTAATATTTTCCTTTATAACTCCAATAAAGCTCTGAACTTCTTTGAATAAAACGTTGCTTTTCTTCTGCCGTTAGTTTTAAGGGCAATGAAAGCACTTCACGAAACTCTCCCTTAGTATATTCGTTAATGACATCGGGAAGAGTGAGAAAAAATAATTGTGAAGGATATTCACCTGTTATTCCTTTAGAGTAATCCATTTTTACGTCTTGAATATTGGCGCGAAAACTAATGATGATATGATGAGCTTGATCATTAAGACATTCAGGCCCGATTGCTCTACCTGGAGCACACATAACAAGTCGAAACATTGAATGTCCAAAGCGACTCATGATAGCGTCACCTTTTCCTGCGAAAAGATAATGAACTTCATACAATCTTTTTGGATCAAGATCTTTGATCATTATGGCCGATCCGCTCATTGTCTGAGAGGACATGGAAATCTTTGAATTGGTCTGACAAATTGAATCGCGATGAGGCTCAACTTTTAAATTTCTCGCATAATAGTCATAATGAGTAGGTCTTCTGCATTTAAATTCTGAATCATAAAGGAAATGTTCAAAATTTACAGCGGCACTTTCTTCATTATTAACATATTCATATCTATCAGGAGATCTTGCCTCTAATTGATTGAGGTTCGTGCGCTTTTTTATGATTAAACCTTTTGCAATAAATCCAGCAATATTTAAAAAGGCAGGATTTTTAGAGAATTTTTTTTGAAAGTCATATAAGTGAAAAATTTCGTGAATGATAGTAGCTTTCACGTATTGATGATTATTTTTATGGGCACAATTTATCGCTCTATTTTCCGTTTCCCACTCTCGAAGATTCACACCATCAATTTCAATGACTGGCTCTTCATTTTGAAAACGACGAACTCGTGCCAAAGTTATTTTTGAAGAACAATTGTCATCATATTTTGTTATTTCTTTTTTATTTAAATTTTTAATTCTTAATCTAATACCATCAGATAGTTCTTCTTTTATAGAAGGAGGAAGATCTGCTGTGATTTGATTCACTAGTTCTTCTAACCGTGGATTTTTATCTTTTCCCTCGAGCGTAATATGAAAATCTGCTAATACTGAATTGGCCATAAATAATGACATTAAAGCAAAAACTTTAACTATAGTTTTAAGGAATTGAATCATAAAACCCTCATTACTTCATTAGACAATATAAGATCATGAACTTAATAAGCAAAACTTAGGCCAAGTGGATAAGTGCTTCAAAATCATCCAACTTGATTGGTAAATGTGACTATTTTTTATGCAAAAAATGAAAATCCCCTATTTTTTTTACATGCTTTCACCTAATTTTTTTTAGCTCTGTTACAGTCCTTGCAACACAGAATTTGACTAACAATTACCCATTAGTGGAGGATTTCTTATGAAAAAATTTATTGCTGCTCTTATGATCGTTGCTGCTACTCAAACTATGGCAGTTGATATTACTTTATCTCCACTTTATACAGCTGTTGACCTTATCAGATCAGCGGTTGGTACAGTTGTTTCTCCGTTCGCAACAACTGCTGCAACTTTTGCTGAAAAAGAGCAATTAGAAGCAGTAAGAACTGACGCTCTTAACTTCTTAGCCGGTGCTGAATCATCTGAAGTTTTAGAAGCTTCAATAAAAGAAATCAGAGCTAAATCTGCTGACCTTAATGAAATGTCAGATAAACAAATCGCAGGATTAATCGTAACTGCTCTTCAGTAATAGACTTCTAGAGACCAGTTTTATAAAAAAAGCTCACCTTTTAGGTGGGCTTTTTTTTTCGACTCTCCGGGTAATATAAAAAATCGATGTCATCATCAAGCAATTCCAACGAATTTTCATATTAAAAAGGCTTTGCTTGGATTAAAATATCGGTATGAAAAAATTTAATCCAGATACTGAAAGTCGCGTTTACGGAAAAAATCACTGCAAGTCTTTATTTAAAAAGCGCCCAGAAGACATTATTTCTTGTTTTATCACCCAGAATTTATCTAAAGAATTTAAACAAGAATTAAGTTCGTTAGCGAAAAATAAAAAAGCTTACCATATCGTCAGTCGTGAAGAATTAGAAAAACTCACGAAATCTTCTCATCATGAAGATGTTTGTTTAGTCATCAAAAAGAAAAAAAATCTCACATTAGAAAATTTCTTAAAAGCTATAAATCCTAAAGACACTCATTTGGTGGTGGCATTAGAGAACGTGTCGAATCCACACAATCTAGGTGCCATTTTAAGAAGTATGGCCCATTTTAATATTAAAACTCTCCTAATCCCTGAAGATAAAAAACTAGACACCGGAGCGACGTTAAGAACATCAGAGGGTGGTGCTGAATATGTAGATATCGTTGAAGTTAAAAATCTTGAAAGTGCGCTTAAAAAATTAAAAGATCAAAAATTTGAAATTTTAGCGACCACTAGCCATAGCGGGGTTAAACTTTACGAATATAAATTTCCCAAAAATGCTGTTTTGTTATTTGGAGAAGAAGGACCAGGACTGTCTAAGAAAATCTTAGACCAATTCACAAAACTTCAGATCGATGGCACTCATCAAGTGGAAAGCTTAAATGTCTCAGTAGCAGCTGCCGTTATTTTCGCTGAACATTTTCGCCAGACAAAATAAATAAGAACGAGGACAATATGAAAATTAAAAATTTAAATTCTAGATCCCTGCTTGTCATCCTCGACGGTTTTGGAATGACAACGAAAGATAATAAAAATGCTATTCTTCATGCCAAGAAACCCAATATCGATCATCTCTTTGCTCACTATCCCACAACCACGATTGAACCAGGTGGATTATTAGTTGGTCTCCCGAAGGGAGTGGCCGGAAATTCTGAAGTTGGTCACATGAACTTGGGTGCAGGAAAACCTGTGCGCCAAGATTTAGTACGCATCAATGAAGCCATTGAAGAAGATACTTTAAAAGATATGGATGAGATAAAAAACCTCATTCAAAACGCCAAGAAAAACTCTAATCGGATTCATCTGATTGGCCTTCTCTCTGACGGTGGAGTGCATTCTCATATTAATCATTTAAAAGAACTGATTAAAATATTAAGCGCCCATAATATAGAACTGATTCTTCATGCTTTCATGGATGGCCGTGATACGGCAAAAAACATCGGTGGCAAATATTTAGAAGAAATCAAAAAAATACCTGCTATTAAAATTGGTTCTATTCAAGGACGCTCTATTGGAATGGATCGAGATCGCCGCTGGAATAAAATTGAAGAAGCCTATAAATGTTTTATTGGACTGGGGAAAATTGAAAAGATAGATCCGGTCACCTACCTTGAAAGAGAATATAGCGAAGGTCGTTTTGACGAGTTTATAAGTCCTGTTTTATTTGATGAAACCTATGCGCTGAAAAACCAAGATGCTGCTTTTTTCATCAACTTTAGACCAGATCGTGCCATTCAAATGAGTTTATGCTTAACCGATCCGCAATTTAAAGAATTTAAAACACCAGTTCGTCCCCAATACTATCTGTGTATGACTCCCTATATTCAAGACGAAGTCCCAGAGCTTCCCATTCTTTTTGATAAAGAAAAAATTCCGGGAACCATGTCACAGTACTTGTCTGATATAGGAAAAAAACAATTTAAAATCGCCGAAACCGAAAAGTATGCCCACGTGACATTCTTTTTTAATGGTGGTGAGAAAAAAGCCTTTCCCGGAGAAGAACAAGTTCTAGTTCCTTCACCAAAAGAAGTGGCCACTTACGATAAAAAACCAGAAATGAGTGCCTTTTTAATCTTAGAAAAACTGGAAAAAGCACTAGAAAATAAAGACATCAACTTCTATCTCGTCAACTTCGCCAACTCAGACATGGTTGGGCACACTGGAAATTTTGAAGCTGCGGTAAAGGCCATTGAAACGCTCGATGTATGTATCGGACGTTTAATGCAAAAATGCCAGGAGCAACAAGTAACCATGTGTATAACTGCCGATCATGGAAATTCTGATCAAATGGCATACGAAGATGGAAGCGCACATACCTCTCATACTGACAATCAAGTTCCCTTCTGTGTCTTTGACCAACGCCTAAAGGATGTTAAGCTAGAGGCCAATGGGGTTGACTTGGCATTAAAAGATGTTAGTCCTACAATGTTACATATTATGGGTATTCCTCAAGCTCCAAACTTTGAGGGTAGACCAATTTTTGAATAAAGCTTGGAGAATTTATGAGTAAGATTAAAACTATTGCCATTCTTTGTAGCGGCGGAGATAGCCCAGGAATGAACTGTGCCATTCGTGCTATCGTTAGAACTGCGGTTCATGAAGGTCTTGAAGTTTTTGGTATTCAAAAAGGCTACCAAGGCTTACTTGAAGGCAACGTTCGTCCACTTTCGGCATCTTCTGTCGGAAATATTCTTCAGCACGGTGGAACCATTTTACAAACTTCTCGTTGCCCAGAATTTCATGAAGTGGAAACCAGAAAAGAAGCCGCACATATTTTAAAACGAAAAAAAATAGATGCCTTAGTGGTTATTGGTGGTGATGGATCTTTTAATGGAGCCTACAAACTACAATCTGAGCACGGTATTCCTGTGATCGGAATTCCGGGAACAATCGATAATGATATCTCTGGAACAGATTATACAATTGGATTTGATACTGCGGTTAAAAATGCTGTTGATGCAGTTGATAAAATTCGCGACACCGCCAACTCACATGCTCGTACTTTTATCGTAGAAGTTATGGGCAAACGTTCTCCAGCCATTGCTTTAAACGTCGGAATTTGTACCGGAGCGGAAAACGTTGTTCTTCCTGCAGAGAAAATTGATTTTAATAAAATCGCCAGCGACATTGATCGCGGGATTAAAAGAGGAAAAACATCTTCAATTATTATTGCCGCTGAAGGGGAAATTGAAGGTGTTGGCCACGTTATTCAAAAAGAACTAAAAGAAAAATTCAATATCTCTGCTCACGTTTGTATCTTAGGGCATATTCAAAGAGGTGGAAATCCAAACCCAATGGATCGAGTTCTTGCTTCACAAATGGGACATCTCGCGGTGAAAGCCCTAATTGCTGATAATAAATGTCACGCAACGGTTGTTCGTTTAGGAAAAGTTACTTTAGCGCCATTACAAGAATGCCTTACTAAGAAAACAGAATTTTCATTAGATGAAGTTGATCTGGTTAATACGTTATCTATTTAATTTATATCAAGATGCTTTTTTTGAAACATAATCAATAAGAACATCTCTGATTAATTTTTGATAATTAGTCTCTTCGTCTTGAGCTATCTTTTTGATTTCATCAAGAAGCTCTTCACTTATTCTCAAGGTGATTGTTTTATTTTTCTTTTGCAACTCATAGAGTTCATTCAAACGAACCCATTTACCTTTTTCTTTTAATAGAAAACTCATATCTCTATCTAGCGGATCATTCGTTTTCTTATTTTTTTTAGATTTTGCCATAAAATTTATCCCATTCTTTTTTGTGTGCATATCGAGCGGAAATCACTCTAAATTTTTGAACTTCATCGATCTTTCGAATTGTAAAACTTATAAACAAGAGCTTGCTTCCAAAATAATCAAATGCAATATAGCGAATTTCATCATGCGAATTTTTTCTATCTAAGTAGATGATTGGATTATTTAATAAGAACACTTCTATTTCATCAATGGTTACACCATGTTTTTGAACCTTTAACTTATTTCCATTATCCCAATCAAATCCTTCAATTTTCACTTAATACCTCAATTACTTTAACATAATTTTGACAAAATGTAAATACAAAAAGTAAATACACAATCAATTGTGAGTATTAAGTTTTAATTCAATTCTCTTATTTTTAAGATGGATTAATTTCTAAGTGACTAAGTTATTTCTAATTTGAAATGAATTGTATGATATTAATTGCGATAGGATTTTAAACGATAAAATAAAATGGCAATAGAAGTTCCAGCCAGACAACAATTTCCAAAGTGATAGGATTGTGGTCTTTCCGGTAACAAGCACACCGTTCATTCGGTGAGTGCACAAAATGAAGCCAGTTCTACGGAACTGGTTTTTTATTTACTAATTCTAATTTATTTTTTGTATTTTTTGCCTAAAGACATCTTTAAAAGTGCCGGACTAATCCGATTGATTATTTTAGAAATTAAAATGATCTATTTTGCTTCAAGACCAAAAACTTGATTATCGATAATAAGAAAACCATCTTCGTGATGGTTTTTCTTTTTATTAGGATTTAAATGAAGCCAATGTAAAACGGCTTTAGTTGGTGAATAATGATCGACAATAAAATCCCCGCAAGCTCTTACCTGTGACCCAGGTAACACTTCATTGATCTCGCCATATTGTTGGTTATAAATAATCTCTAAATGATCATCAGTCGTTGTTAAATCACTATCAAGATCTAAGATAAAATGAAGGTGGCCTTGACGATTCTCTGTTTGTTCAACGACCATACCATCCACATGACCTCTGGTCTTAAAGCCTTTTTCCATAAAATCGCGATATTTTAAAAGTTCACTTTCATTATTTTCTAGAGGCTTTTTTTTCTCAAAACATGTTTGAGCAAAAGAAATTGAAGTAAGGAGTGTAAGTGTCAAAATAATTAGTGTTTTCATAGAGTTCTTTTAGCATAATCCTGGGTTTTCCTGAAAAAAGAATTATTAAGCATGTAAATTTTCCCTAAAAGTAGGCCCTAAAAGTTCTTCTAAATGAATATGCCCAAAGTCCGGACTGACTGGCATTTGTCTCGGAGCTATGAGCTTAGGAATCCCTACACTCTCCTGCCCTAACTCATGAAACAAATGTTCTTGGGTTTTAAGCGGAAGTTGAAGATAATCGATCTCGCCTTGAATTGAGATTTTTCCGGCCGCAAAACAATCCGTCAGTTCATAAATAGGTAAGACATCTGCCATTTTCCAAAGCATTAAAAGCAGTGGCAATTCTAAATATCGAAACTCTTCATTTTTAAATTTTTTTCCTTCTATTTCACCTTCTACACATAAAATATATCGCAAATGGGGATAACGAATTCCCCGTTCTTTAGAAAGATAGATAAATTTCTCTTTCATCTGTCGCCCATGTTTTCCAAGCCCCACAATCTCGATGCCTGGAATTCCTTTGGTGGTATAGCCAAAAACATCCGCTTTTTCCAAATGACCTTGATAGGGAAACTTACAAGACATACGCATAAAAACCATAATGATCTCCTTTTATTTTTTTATAAAAGCAAAGGGGGAAATCACAAGTTGTAAGCTAAGTTCTTAAGATAAGGGAAATGAAAAATCTCTTAAATCAAAGAATCACTTTCTAATAAGAAATCATGAATCAATTTTTGAGATTTAAAGTGAGATAGAATCTTTAAATGTTCTTCATTATTTGTTTTTTCCACTAAGTGATGTTCACTAAACCAAGGAAGAGCAAGAGAAGAAAAACTAGCAACGATGCCATCTCCATCAATGCGTTGGTTTTTGTGATAAGTGTAGTGATGAGAAAGTTCTTTGTTTTTAAAAGTTGGATAAAAATAAGTCGGACGACCTATTCCTCTAAAAACTAACAACGGAATTTTTTTCTGAGGTGAAACTTTTGAAGGAGCTTCCATCAGTTGATGAAATATTTTAGCTCGCTCGATCAGGTTACTAAATTTTTCTTCGTTAACAGAAATTTCTTTTGAATGTTTTGGATCAAAAGGACCCCAAGAATATTTTTTAAAGTTATCCACACTCATCAAATCCATCGGAAACAAATCACGTTTTTTCCCACTCATAACCTGACCGACTTGATGCTCAGAATGTGGAAGAAAAAAATAAGTCGATTTGAATGTTGAATAATCAAGACTGCTCATTAATTTTTTATTGCGTAAGATATCCGACCCTTCACGCATATGTTTAAACAAGGAGAACACTCCTCTTAAGGGCGAAGCAACAACGGCAAGTTTTGCGATATGCTGACAACCTTCCCAGTTCTCTTTGGCCGTAGGGAAATCCTGTCGCCCATAGCGCAAATAATAACTCATGAGGTAGCCTCCCATGCTATGGGCAACCACTTCGATGGAAAAACCTTCCACAGAGAGAGACTCTATTTTATCGGCAATTTTTTGCACACAAGCATAAAAATCATCACGCCAATCATAAGTTACCCAGTGCAACACTCGATTGTTCTCTAGACAAAATTTCTGTAGATGTTTAATTGTTTTATCGTAAGATTCAATTTCCAGAACCTTAGGGATGACACTGACCTTAAAAAGCAGATCTCCTTCGACGAGATCATTTTTAACCGGCTGATCACTATAAGATTCAGTCATCGCTAAATCCCATTTATTAGAAAAAAAATCAGACACCCTTACCCAACGCAAGGCTTTGCTCTGACGCTCTACTAAAGTAGAACCAAAATATCCCGGGACAAAAAGGACAACTTTCTTCATAGAAGCGATCCTAAATCCACCTTCTCTCTTTAACAAGTTTTTTTCCTCTTGTATGATGATTGTCAAATTGAAAATACACAGAGGTTTTTATGTCTTTTAGAAAAGAGCACGATTTACTTGGCGAACTCAATGTTCCAGCTGATGCTTACTACGGTATTCATACTGTTCGTGCTGTTCACAATTTTCAAATTTCAGGACAAAAAATTTCAGACTTCCCTATTTTTGTAAAAGCGTTAGCTAAAACTAAAAAAGCCTGTGCCATGGCCAATAAAGAATTGGGGACACTTCCAACAGAAATTGCCAATGCCATTATCGTTGCTTGTGATGAAATCATTCTTCGGGATCGCTGCCTAGATCAATTCCCAAGTGATGTTTTTCAAGGAGGAGCTGGCACTTCGATCAACATGAATATCAACGAAGTAGTGGCTAATTTAGCACTTGAAATTTTAGGTGAAAAGAAAGGAACTTATTCTCGCGTTCATCCAAATGATCACGTTAATAAGTGCCAATCGACAAACGATGCTTATCCTACTGCATTTCGTGTAGCTTTATATGAAGAGATCGCTCTCACTCAACTTGAATTAATTAAAATGGCAAAAGCCTTCGAAGATAAAGGCGAAGAATTTAAAGAAATATTAAAGATGGGACGCACACAATTACAAGATGCTGTACCAATGACTTTAGGACAAGAGTTTAAAGCTTTTGCAACCTTACTAAAAGAAGACGTTAAACTTTTAGATACAATGAAATCTCTCATTAAAGAAGTGAATCTAGGAGCAACTGCAATTGGGACTGGAATAAACACACCGGAAGGCTATGCGAATTTAGCAGTTCAAAAATTAACTGAAGTAACTGGTTATCCTTTTGTTCCATCTGAGGATTTAATCGAAGCCACTTATGATTGTGGTGCTTATGTCATCATCTCTTCAGCTCTTAAAAGAACGGCGGTAAAACTTTCTAAAATCTGTAACGATCTTCGTTTACTTTCTTCTGGTCCACGCTCTGGTTTAAAAGAAATTAATCTTCCTGAGCGCCAAGCAGGCTCGTCTATTATGCCCGCAAAAGTAAATCCCGTTATTCCAGAAGTAGTGAATCAAGTGTGTTTTAAAATTATAGGAAACGATGTCACTATCGCCATGGCCGCAGAAGCAGGCCAATTACAATTAAACGTAATGGAGCCAGTCATCGCTCAATGTTTATTTGAAGGATTCGAAATCCTAAGACACGCCTGTGAAACGCTAAGAGTGAAATGTGTGGATGGCATCACGGCCAACGAAAAACGTTGCCACGATTATGTGTATAACTCAATTGGGATCATTACCTTTTTAGATCCTATTTTAGGTCACTCTGAATGCGATACAATTGGAAAAATTTGTGCAGAAACAGGAAAGAGTGTTTCGGAAGTAGTCTTAGAAAGAGGCTTACTTACGCAAGATCAATTAGATCATATTTTTTCATTAGAAAATATGATTCAACCAAGATATTTAGGAAAACGTTATAATTAAAAAAGGTCCCGTAAGGGACCTCATTTATTTTAGCTCAGTAAGATCAATAGCGCCCGTTAACTCACCATTACTATTTCTTAATACTTTAATCTGTAATGATT
>JAKLJM010000040.1 GCA_023151145.1 Bacteriovoracaceae bacterium
ATTAAACACTCACATGTTGATTACTCCAAATCACAAGGGCTCGATACCATTGGAGGAGTCGTTGGTCTTAATGCTTTATCAGGAAAAATTCAGCTAGTTTCTGCTAATGTAGAAGTTGGTGATTCTGGTGGTGGTTCTGGTTTTCAATCATTCGGTGGTGTGGCCGGAAAAAATAATGGTCAAATTGATCAAGTCGAATTTAAGGGGCGAATGATGTTTAATGCTCCAACAACTGCACCTCTTGGTCTACAGGCCGGTGGAATCGTTGGGCACAATTTAGGTGATATTTCAAATGCTCTAGTGCCTCCATATTCGCGTCTACAAGTACGTAACTCAAATGCCGTTGGTGGATTGATTGGCCGAAATGCCGTTTCGGGTTCGTTACAATCTTCAGTCTTTTTAGGTAAGGTTGTTTTTGATCATTCTTTGACTCTTGCTACCGCAAATGATGATCTCCATCCATTGATTGGTCTTAATAACGCCACTGTTGGTGATGTGTCTCATTCATTTTATTATAAAAGTTCAATTGGTTCTGTTATTGAAACTTCAAATAGTATTTCAACTGTTACTGGCACTGACCCTGGTCCGTATACTCATTCACTTAATACGACTGCGCAAACTGGATTCCAATCGGGGACGAGTGCACCTTTTAGGGTAGACCTAATTGAAGTGCCCAATTCTAATAATGGGAAAATTAATATGTTTCCTGTTGAAGTTATTGTGAATGATACTTTTGTCAGTGATTTTTTAGTAAATAATGGCTCATGGATTACTCCGATGAAGAGTTTTTCTTATTCATCATCTTATGTATCAGGGGAGTTATTAGCTTCTGAAATTTCTGATATTAATCGTTACTGTTCGTCATTTTCAGGAACTCTTGGTCGAGAAGTGTGTTCATCAGGTTTAAATATTGTTTATGCTGATGATGCAAATATGGCCAATAGTAAGGGTTATGATCGAATGTTGGATTATTATAAATCTCTTATGTACAAAACAAATATTGCGGCCGATGCACCGATTTGGTCTTTAGATGCCGGTGATAATGACTATCCTAGATTAATTCAACTTGATGATTAAATAAAAAGGGCCCAATTTCTTGGGCCCTTTTTTTCCTGATTTTTGCCTCTTAATTAAGAGCCACAAGCAATACATGCTTCTGGGTTCTCAAGAGAACAAACCATTGCTTCTCTTTCTTCGTCTGTTGTTTTTGTCGCTTGAGGAGCTTCAGTATTTTTTACTGTGAACTGAACAGCGTTTACTGCCGCTCTTGTTCTTAGGTAATACATCCCAGTCTTAAGACCTGCTTTCCAAGCATAGAAGTGCATACTTGATAGTTTTCCAAAGTTTGGATCTTCAATAAAGACGTTTAACGATTGACCTTGGTCAATGTATGGACCTCTTCCTTGTGCCATATCAATAATTGCTCTTTGTTTAATTTCCCATACAGTTTTATAAATTGCTTTTAACTCATCTGGAATAGAAGAGATCGCTTGGATTGAACCATTATTAGCGATAATTTCATTTCTCATCTTATCATTCCATAATCCCAAACGGATAAGGTCGAAAACGAGGTATTTGTTAACGATAGCAAATTCTCCAGAAAGAACACGTCTAACATAAATGTTTGAAGTAATCGGCTCAAAACACTCATTGTTTCCTAAAATTTGAGAAGTCGAAGCCGTTGGCATTGGTGCTACGAGAAGTGAGTTTCTCACACCATTTTTAGCGACTTCAGCTTTTAATGTTTTCCAATCCCATCTACCAGATGCAGGAGTTACTCCCCACATATCAAATTGGAATTCACCTTTACTCATTGGTGAGCCTTGATAAGTCTCATATGTTCCGTATTTAATCGCCTGATCTTTTGAAGCAGTTACTGCCGCAAAGTAGATCGTTTCAAAAATATCGTTATTTAACTCTAGGGCTTCTGGAGATTCAAAACTTAATTTCAATTCAAAGAATGTGTCCGCTAACCCTTGAACCCCTAATCCAATCGGGCGGTGTCTCATATTAGAGTTTTTTGCTTCAATAACAGGGTAGAAGTTAATATCGATAATGCGGTTAAGGTTAACCGTCATTTGATAAACTACTTCATAAAGTTTTTTATGATCGTAGTATTTCTCGCCACTTTCTTTTGTTTCAACAAATCTGTTCAGGGCCACAGAAGCTAAGTTACACACCGCCACTTCATCTTTGTCAGTGTATTCTAGAATTTCTGTACAAAGGTTTGATGATTTAATTGTTCCTAAGTTTTTCTGATTTGATTTTCCATTGGCCGCATCTTTATACAGCATAAATGGCATACCAGTTTCAATTTGTGCCTCTAGAATTTTAAACCAAAGATCTTGGGCACGAACAACTTTTTTCGCAATTCCTCTTTCTTCGTATGAAAGATAAAGTTTTTCGAAATCAGCACCGTGAGTGTCGTATAGACCTGGGGCTTCATGTGGGCAGAAAAGTGACCACATGCCATCTGTTTCTACGCGTTTCATGAATAGATCAGAAATCCATAGAGCATAGAAAAGATCGCGTGCACGTAACTCTTCTTTTCCAGTATTTTTTCTTAGATCTAAGAAATCAAAAATATCTGCATGCCAAGGCTCTAAGTAAATTGCGAAGGCACCTTTTCTCTTACCGCCCCCTTGATCAACGTAGCGAGCAGTGTCGTTGAAAACTTTTAACATCGGAACGATTCCGTTAGAAGTTCCGTTTGTTCCTTTAATGAACGATCCTTTAGCGCGAATATTATGGATTGCTAAACCAATACCACCTGCTGATTGAGAAATGAGTGCTGTTTGTTTAAGCGTCTCATAAATCCCATCAATAGAGTCATCTTTCATCATTAATAAGAAACAAGATGATAATTGTGGTTTATTTGTTCCTGAATTAAACAGGGTAGGTGAAGCGTGTGTGAAGTATTTTTCACTCATTAAGTTATAAGTTTTAATAGCTTCATCAATATTATTTAAATGAATTCCAAGAGAAACTCTTAAAAGTAATTGCCCTGGTCTTTCCGCAATTTTTCCGTTCATGCGAAGTAAGTATGATTTTTCAAGAGTTTTATAACCGAAAAAATCATAATTATAATCACGGCGATCAACGATGGCCTTATCAAGAGTCTCCGCGTTTTCCATGACAACGTCATATAGGTCTTTGGCCACAAGAGGAGAGTGCTCATTAGTGATTGGGTTAACAAAATTATACATCGCTTTAATGTTTTCAGAAAAACATCCACGAGTTTCTTTATGAAGATTTGAAACCGCAATTCTTCCTGCGAGAACAGAGTAATGAGGGTGTTGAGTCGATAAATAAGCCGCGGTTTCCGCTGCTAATCCATCAAGTTCTTTGGTTGTAATACCGTCGTAAATACCCTCAATAACTTTTTTCGCTATTTTCATTGGGTCAACGAAGTTTCTATCTAAATCAAAACAAAGTTGATCAATTCTTTCCGTGATTTTATCAAATTTTACTGGCTCTCTCTCGCCACTTCTTGTGATGACGTACATAATGCGTGTCTCCTAAATTGTGTGTGTCCTAACTATCTTTTTCTCGTGTGTGTGTTTAATTAAAAATCTGCATCTAAAGTAAAGGATTGTGTCCCTTTCTCTGCCAAGATGCCTGGTCTTTGGTATTCAGAAACTCTTTTCTCAAAGAAGTTTGTTTTTCCTTCAAGAGAAATAAGCTCCATCCATTCAAATGGATTTACTGCTTTATAAACTGGGTCAATTCCAAGTTGACCAAGCCAGTGATCAGCAACGAATTCAATATATTGTTTCATTAAGTCTGCATTGATACCAATAAGCGATACTGGTAGTGCTTCAGTAATAAATTCTTTTTCGATTTCTACTGCTTCAGTGATGATTTCTTTAATTGTCGCGTGATCTAATTGTTCTTCTTTGGTTAATAAAGAATGGATATGGCAAGCGAATTCACAGTGAAGACCCTCATCTCTTGAGATGAATTCATTCGATGTACAAAGACCTGGCATTAAGCCACGTTTTTTTAACCAATAAATGGCACAGAATGATCCTGAGAAGAAAATTCCTTCAACTGCGGCGAATGCGATAAGACGGTGAGCAAATGTTTGTTTAGAATTCATCCATTTGATCGCCCATTTAGCTTTTTTCGCTACTGCTGCGATATTTTCAGTGGCATGAAATAATTTATCGCGCTCTTTTGGATCTTTGATATAAGTGTCAATCAGCAAAGAATATGTTTCGCTGTGGATGTTTTCCATGGCGATTTGAAATCCATAGAAACATCTCGCTTCAGGGATTTGAATGTCTTTGTAAAATCTAACCGCTAAATTTTCATTCACGATACCATCACTGGCCGCAAAGAAAGCCAACACGTGAGAAATGAAATGGCGTTCATCGTTGTTAAGTTTTTCCCAGTCAGCAACATCGCTTCCGAGGTCAATTTCTTCGGCCGTCCAAAAAACCGCCATATGCTTTTTATAAAGTTCCCAAATTGAATGGTATTTTAGCGGAAACAAAACGAAACGATCGTCGTTAGGTGCTAATAGTGGATCGTTAGAGACAGGTTTCTTATTAGATGCAGTAGTTGGTATAGTTTCGCTAACCATCGGTGTCCTCCGTGAATGTCATTTCTCTCAAAATTTCAGTGTGTGTGTGTGTAAAGCCATAGCTTTTCCTAAGATTAACAAGGGATAGGCCCACACAAAAGAAAAAATTTAAACTTCGTACGTTGTTTATACGCTTTGTTAAAGCAGATTAGATTGCACGGATAATTGTCAAATCTTAATAATTACAATGTGATAAATACATGATAACACCATTATATATCTAATTTTTAAAAGCTTGCTTGTTCAATCATCTACTAAGAATGACGGATATTCACACGAAAAAATCAGTCTTGACTACCAGATGTTGTGTTCTGGTTTGATTTTTAACCCAATATCTTGTGTTGCCTTTTTAAAAATTACCCAATTTTTAGCGAAATTTTGAAATAACTGAGAAAAATCAGTGTGGATTTAAGGATCAATTTATTCAATCAGAGCACTAAAATTCCGTTAAAGACAAAAGAATATTTTCACATATGAAGAGGTTTTGTTTGTCCATTCAATCAAAGATTTTACTTTTTTATTCATTATTTTTATCGGATTAACCGCAGGAATATTGGCCATTAACTATCAATCGGAAAAAACTTTCGTTGAAAAAGTTATGCAGGAACAGGCACACGAAGCAGTTGAACAATATTTTGATAGTGTGAATACCTTGATGATTTCAGGGGCCATGGAGCAACGAGAAGTACTGCGAGAAAAATCGCTTAAAAGAAAAAATATTCTAGAAGCAAAAATCATGCGCACAAAAGCTGTTAAAGATTTATTTGGCGAAGGTTTTAAACATGAGAGCGCAGAAAATGAAATGGAAGAAAAAGCCCTTAAAGGTTTTAGTTACGAAGCGATCAGCGAAAAAAATGGCGAAAGATCTCTTACGGTCATGACTCCTTTTAAAGCATCATCTCACTAAAGAATCAGAACGAAGCTTAATTGAGCAACGAGATGAAACCACCAAAGTGGCCAGTGCTGTTGCTGAAATGAATTCAACGGCCAAAGTGGTATCCGATCATACGGACGAAACAAAAATGGCAACGATGAAGGCCAATGAAGATGCGGCCAATGGAAAAAATAAAGCTAGATTGGCCAATGATAAAATATCTGAGCTTGAAGAAAAAATTCAATCGGTAGGAAAAGAAATTGAAAATCTTCACCGTCAAAGTCAGGGGATCGATAATATCATCAAAATGATTAATGAGATTACTCTGAAAACCACGCTTTTATCTTTTAATGCCTCAGTAGAAGCTGCTCGTGCTGGCATTCATGGCAAAGGTTTTAGCGTAGTAGCGCAAGAAATTGGTCAGCTTGCAAATCAAACTAAAGGATCGACAAAAGACATCGCCCTCATCACCGAGGAATTAAAAAACAAAATGGAACTCACATCAAAACTCATGAGTGAAACAGTTCTAAAGGCACGCGAAGGAAAAGAATTTGTCGGACAATCAACTCAGTCGCTTGAAGCGATTTCAAACGAAGTAGCAAGAGTTACAGAGATGGCCCAGTCCATTTCAGTTGCCGCCAAAGAACAAAGCATGGCCAGTGAATCCGTTGATCGAAATCTTGGGGTCATTTCTAATCTGACTGATCAAAACGTCGAGAGCGCCAGAGAGCTAAATCTTGTGGGCGAAGGATTACAGACCATGGCTTCGAAGTTGGATGAATTAATCAAATCATTTAAAATTTAACGCATAGAAAAGGTTCCTGGAACCTTTTCTATGCGTTAGTTTGAACAAAATGGGGCATGTGGATCTTTTTCACAAAGATAATTTTTAATTGCGGTATTCTCTTCTTTTAAGGCTTTGTTTTCGACACTTACTTTCTTATCTAATTCTTTTACAGCTTCGATTAATGGCGAGATGAGCATTGAGTAGGCGACGGAATAAATACCTGATGAATCTTTAGAAACTGCTTGTGGAAAAACTTTTTTTACTTCTTGAGCGATCACACCTAATTCTTCACGAGATGAATTGTGATAAGTTTTTTGAGCATCTTCCGTGAAATGAAAACGAACACCACGCAGTTGATGAATTTTTTCTAGAGAATTTTCTAATGTATGAATATTTTCTTTTAAGCGTTTATCAGATGCGTTCATAAATGCACTTGAACCAGCGACTTGACCTAAAACATGAAGTTCATAGGCCGGTGAACTTGTTCCGATTCCCACTTTACCATCAGACATAATGCGCATTCTTTCTGTTGGAACAACTGATCCTGATGCTGTTGTCGTAAATTTCAACATTGCTTCAGTAGAAGAACCTGAATAAGCGGAATTCGTCCATCCTTCGATTGTGGCAGCATTTGTAAACATAGAACCATTGTAACCACCAAAGCGAATTTGTCCCAACAAACTAGAAGCCGGTACGGGGCCCGGTGAACCAGATATTCCAGAGGCTTTAAATAAATGAAGTAAAGCCCCATCGTTTGCATTACTTGAGTATGAATTAATTTTCATGACCGAATGTCCAGAGTTGGCGCTGATTTGTAGTCCATCACTTGCTGGAGTATGGATGTCTAATTTCATTGTAGGTGTAGTGGTACCTATACCAATGTTTCCAGTGCTTCGATAGATATTTCCAGATGATTGTGTCCATTGGTTTCCGGTGATGGCTGTTAAAACATCCGAAATTTGTCCTTGAAGTTTTCCCATACCCACTAATATTGTGTCTGCAGACGTAACGGCCGCAATTGGACCATTTGTAAATCCGGCCAAAGGGGCTTGAGTGGCTTGCGAGTTGATCATTGATGTAATTGAAGAATCGACGTATTGTTTGTTGGTGGCATCGTTTAAATTTACCGGTGTATATCCTAAAGAAAGTGTACCCATTACGTTAAATGAAATTGTACCAGTTGAAATGGTATCACCTGCTTTATTGATTGGTGTATATCCAAGAGCAGTGGAAATATCGGATGGTGATAAACTACTCCAGGCAGAAGCATCAGCTCCAGTCGATTTTAAAAAGTAACCTCCAACGGTTGGGCTTGGAAGTAAAGAAGGATTGATATTTAGAATTGGGTTTCCAGAAAGACCATCACCATTTGTAACGTCTAATCTGTTCGCTGTACCTGCAATTGATCTGCCGACAAAAGTATTATCTGCATTCTGAACCAGAATACCATTGGTATTAAAACTTGAAAGATTTGTTAGACCAGAATCTAATGGTTGTTTATTTGATAAATCAGTGATGAGTCCAGCAATTTTTGATTGAGCAATATTCGCACTTGCATTGATGTCAGCATCAACAATCGAGCCGTCAGTAATAGACGAAGAGTTAACACTCACAGCACTAGGATCAACCCAACTTAACACTCCAGTGCCATCTGTTTGTAAAACAAAACCAGCAGTTCCAGCAGAAGGAGGGAGAGTTAGGGAAAATATTGAAGAGGAACCATGGGCCTTAAGAGTCACATAATTCGCTCCACCTTTTAGTTTTAATTGTGTATCTAATAATAAGTCTCCGGTCATCGTATCGCCGGCCTTATTAACTTTTAGTCCACCTTGTTGTACTTGTTCCCAAACTGTTCCATCATAAACGATCCAGTCGCCTACGACATAGTTTGTAGAGTTGATAATCCCACCAGAACTAATAATGTAATAATCTCCCGCACTGGCACTTCCAGGATCAACTCCAACGCTGGCATCATATGTTCCTACATAGGTAACGGCACCGATGTTATCAATCTTTTGATTAATGAGATCAAAATTTTGATTCATTTGTGAGGAAGAGATGACTCCACCTGATGTGAAAATATTAAATCCTGCAATGTTTGTAACATTCGCCCACGAAACTAAAGATGTAACCGTAGTGGTCGCAATCATTCCATAGATAAAGGGTTTACGGTAATTTTGTTTTTTCATTTTTATGGCCCCCAAGTTCCTTGATCCCAAGTTGCAACATCCCATTGATTTCCACCAGCACCACCGCCAGTGAGTTCGCTGATGAAGGCTTGCAAGTTTGCATCAGAACAAGTTGATGTAGTGATAGTGACGTTTAGTGTAGTGTCTGCACCTTCAATTTTTGTATTAGGCATGAAGGAGCAGTATTTCGTTCCCGATTTAATTGATGGCCCTGTAAATACCACAAACATCAAATCATAATTAGCACTTGGAATTTCTACAATTTGATCTTGTTGAATTTGAGATTTTATTACTTCGCCAGTTGTAGTGTTTTTTCTTAGCATAAAAATTCCACCATCATAAGGAATTGTTAAGGCAAGATAACCCGCAGAAAATTTAAACTGACTTTTGGTTTTAGTTTTATTGGAACAACTAGCATTTAACAATAGGAGTGTTGTTAAGAGTGCTGTGATGCTGAATGTTTTTATTATCCGAGTAAACATGTTCCATATTCCTTAACAAAAGTAATACAGATATTTTTCGGATAACTTTAAAAAAATTTAATTTAATAATACTTAAAGAATTATTTAGAGAGAATTTTTCTTAACTCATGTAATTTCATTTAAATTTAGACAAATATCTCCGACAAATAACTAACTATTAAAGAGAGGAATACTTGACAAAATTCATTCAACTTCACGTTAAAGGATTTATTACTGGCGTATTCGTTTCAATTGCCTTGAGTTCTTTATTGGCAATTGCCGCAACAAATATTCAAGGATTAAATGTTTTTACAACTGGAACAGTCATTTCATCAGCAGCGATTAATCAAAATTTTGAAAGATTAGCTGGGATCATTCTTTTTAAATCAACAACGAGCTCAACTTCATATACGGGAAGTGAAACGGATTTATTCTCAAACACAACGGCATGTGGAAGTTCACCAGCTATTTGTCGGAGAGAAAAGTTATCGTTTGTAAGCTCAATAATTGATAATCCATCAAATCTAGTCATGAAAACAGAGAATAGTACATTGTATACAAATTATGGAACTGGATCTTATAAGTATTACAAAATAATTACTGATGGATGGTATGAAGTACAGTTGAAAGTCGATGGTTTTAATTTTCATAATGTTGTTACAACTTGTGCCGCTTCAAATTGTAACTTTAATGTTAATGCAACTATTGATTTTAGGGCAGGTTTAATTGATGGAAGTGGTGATTTATTAGATAATGGTACTCAGCATATTATGTCGTCTCATATTGGCTATGGAATTACCGATACGAATGCGAATTCTGATTTAAGTGATGATGTTGCTTGGACAAATAATTATTCATTAGGTGAATCAAAACGAGTTTATTTAAAGGCTGGATATGGCATTTACGTTGGATTAACAATTAACTCATATTCAAGTGGTGCGACCGGAACTTTTAATTACACCATTCCGGCAAATGGTATAGAAGTGAGCATCATCAAGATTTAAAAAGGTTCCAGGAACCTAGCACTTTGCACTAGGTTCCTGGAACCTTTTTAATTATTTCCAGATTTTTTGGTCGCAGTATTCAACGTCGCCGTCAAAGATTTCAGCTAAAAATTCGTAATTTACTTTTCCGTTAACAACTGAACGATTAAGGATAACGTACATACCGTTACCACCGCCAACACCTACGTTTAAACGATATAAATCTAAATCCGGAGTTTCAGAGCTTTTAATTCTTTCGATCGTAATATCATCAGCAGTTCTTAGAAATTCAGCATCTCCACGACCAGCTTCGAGGATTAATTCTTTTTCGATTTTACGCATTTTTTTATTATATTCTCTGTCGCTTAAATCACGAGGTTCAAAATAATTCACTAACGTAGAAGTCACTTTAAATTTTTTATTTTCATAATCTTGATGAGCAAGGCATTTGCCAATATAGACAATTGAGCCATCAGCTTGTTCGCTATAAGCGCTATCGTAATCTTCAGTTCTTGACATATCTTGTGCCATTGTTGAAATCGAAAGAGTTGCTAGAGCTAAAAGTGTGATGAGTGATTTCATGATTTCCCCCGTAAAAGTTTTTGCACTTATAAACTGATTGAAGCGCTTTGGGGCATATAAAAATTAGATCGTGTTAATCTTATCTGGTTTTCATTTATGTATATGTATAATCAGACACTTAGGTTTCAAGAAAGCAGCGAATCTGATGAATAATTTAATATAAAGTATTGGAGTGAATAGGTCAAAAATAGATCTATCACATGGGATGATTTTTAAGATCATCCCATTTTATCACTTATCATTAGACGTAATTTAATTTATTTTTATTCATCTCTTGCATAACTTTGGCCTTCGCCTCATTAATCAAACGCTCAGGTGCTTGTT
>JAKLJM010000041.1 GCA_023151145.1 Bacteriovoracaceae bacterium
AATCCAAAACTGGCCGAGGTAATCTTGAAGAATGGTACTTGAAATATCTTTGCGTTTTAAAACTAAAAATGATTTTGTTAATTTTTTAAATTCTTTTTCTAAATAACGATCATTTCGCCAAATATTACTTCCTAACTGACGAAAAAATTTTCGGTATTCATCATCAGTAACCAGTTCTGCACTGAAGCCATCAGCAATCAGCAGTCCTTGAAAAAAAGGAATAAGATTTCTGGTATGTAGTAAGCTTATTTCAGAAGGATAAGTAAAAGTTTCTTCAACTAGTGATTTAACTTGTGACTCTAAACGATTCAATGAAGATTTTTTTAAACGATGACTTGCTTGTTGAAATTTTCGTTCCATTCCCCTTAGGAGGTTTTGATAAACGAGAGTAACTTCACCTAAGCCCTTATCTACTTGAACAGATAATTGATGTTTGGTGGTCTCAATGAGTTGAACGCAATCGTCATAAATAATTTCTCGCACTCTTGTTCGATAATCAGCTAAACATTGCACACACTGACAAGTGAGGTCTTTCGTTTTCAACTCTAAATCGAATTTGTCTTTTAAAATTGTTTGAGTTTCACGGTGATGATGGGCCTTATCAGCTACCCATTTTTTAAAATGATTTTTATGGATCTCAAGAACAGTTGGATTAATCCCCCCATCTTGACCAAAGAACATTAGCTCTTTTTCTGGAAACAAGCAGTCATCAAGAAAAATAGATTCAACTACGTTCTCACGATTAATAAACTCGTTATATGGAACAAACTCTTGAGTAAAGAGTCCAGTCAATGAGGGAAATTCATTAAAGCAGTTATGTAAGTCCGTTTGAACTTCTTTCATGAAGTTTAAAATGATTTCAGCATCTTCATTAGTTCTAATGAATTCATCGGTATCAGAGAAAGAATGAACCTTTATTAAGGCTTTTCTCTCTACTTCTAAAAATTTTTGGATATTTTCGTAATCAGGTAGGTCTCTAAGATCGGTAGTGTTCACTAAGGTTTGGTCCTTGAAAGTGGTTTACACTACCATCTTACTTTGATGTTGATTGAAAGTCACTTATTCTGAAACTAACGGTCTAATTCTATAATGAATGACAAGCCTAATTTCGCAAATTTTGCGGCATGATCAGCATTATCACCAGAAACAGAAACTAAATCGTTTGCGGTGTGAATTCTTCCATTCATCTCACGCATTTTAGATTCAAAAGGAACAGAGGCAGGAAAACCTTGCATATGCCATGACGCATGGTCAGAACAAGCATACCCACAAGAATCATAAGCCCATTTAATACCTGGTAAATAAGTATCAATTAATGAACCAATAAATTTATTCTGTTCGGCATTTGTATAATCGTTCATAAGAACAACATCAAAAGCTTGAGATCCTTTATAATTCACCATATCTAATTGCATAACACCGACTACGTTTACACCGCGATCTTTAAATGTTTTTGCAATTTCTTTTGAACCTAGCAAGCCAACTTCTTCAGCTGCATAGGCCATTAACTTAATAGTTTTTTGTGGCTTATAAGACTGGCTTACTAATACACGAGCAATCTCAGTAACTGTTGCGATTCCAGATGCATTATCATCAGCACCAGGAGCTCTTACTTTTGGCCCACTGAAATACCCACTAATAGAATCTTGGTGACCACCAACGATAATGGTTTCACTTGAAGCACCTTCAATTGTTAAAATAACTGACGGTTGATCCCATTGAGAGTGATTGAAAAGTTCAACCTTGGCATCAGTTCTTCCAGCGATAATGCTTTTCCAAGTATCGTGGATATATTGAGCAGAAGCTTTTCCGTGTTCGCCTTTATAATAACGATTCTGAAATGAAGAAAGCTTAGTGATCATTTGATATATGCCATCAGCTTTTACTGTTGATATGGCAGACTTCACCGAATCAGCTTGATTGATTTCATAACCAACAAAACGACTAAATTGCGCCATCGATTTTTCATCTTGGGCATTTAAAGTATTTAAAGCATCGTCAATATCTTCATGAAGAACGAATCCTCCACAACGTTTAAAATCTTTATGCATTAAAAGTGTTAACCAAGGTAGTGCTTCTTCATCGATTTCGATGGCAGCGATTCCATCCTTAACATCAATCACTCGAACTCTTTGTCCGAATTTTTTCTCTGAAAAATCTAAAGAATTTTCATCAATAGTGATAATTGATTTTTTTTCAACAGCAGGTTCTTTTACTACGTCAGTAGTTTGTGCTGATAATGAAGCTCCAAAAAGAGGAGCAGCGATAGCTAGTGAATAAATTAACTTCTTTGTTGTTTTCATTTTTTACCTTCATGGTATTTGGTCTAATTCTAATCCGTGATTTATTTAACTAAGAAAACTCAGGAATCCCCGTCTTTATTTTCAAAGGTCTGCGCTTCCATAATCATCATGGATCGTCCGTGATCCGTAATATTGTGTCTATTCTACATAGCTTTGTCTAATATTCCTTCGCATTTCTCTCATAACTTCTTACAATAAATAGAGATACTAACCTACGTCATTAATTTCAGGAGTTTTTGTGATTAACACATGGCTAAGTTGGTATCTAACAATAAAATGCTCATCGAAGCTGCAAAGTCTGGCATTACAGGTTGTATTCCAGCTCTAAATTTTAGAACCATCGAAGATTTTGAAGTTGGTTTAAAAGATTTAAAAGACAACTGTCCCGGTGCTTGGGGTGTTAATTTAATTGTTAATAAATCAAATATTCTTCTGGATAAACACTTAGCACTTTTAGAAAAATATCCCCCACATTACATCATCACATCTCTTGGTTCTCCAGAGGAAACGATTCGTCGATTAAGACCTTTAGGTGTAAAAATATTATGTGATGTCGTTGATATTGAATACGCAAAAAAAGTAGAAGGCTTAGGTGCTGATGCTGTCATTGCCGTTAATTCAGGAGCTGGTGGACATGCTGGAAAAATTCCTGCGAGTATTTTAGTCCCTATGCTTAAAGAGGCATGTAAAATTCCTGTTCTTTCTGCCGGTGGAGTGGGAACAGGAAAAGGACTTTTATCAGTGATGGCCCTAGGGGCTGATGGTATTTCGATTGGATCACCTTTTATTGCCACTGAAGAATGTGGTGTTTCTAAAGAATATAAAGAAGCCATAGTTAACTTTGGAGCGAAAGATATTGTCATGAGCACTAAAGTTTCGGGAAGTCCTTGCACCGTCATTAACACTCCATATGTACAAAAAATTGGAACAGAACAAAACGTCGTGGAAAGTTTTTTAAATAAAAATAAACAATTTAAAAAGTATGCTAAAGCTCTCACTTTTTACAAAGGAATGAAAGCGCTAGAAAAAGCTGCGTTCTCTGCTACTTACCAAACGGTTTGGTGTGCTGGTCCCTCGATTGAATTTAGCCACAAAGTAGAAACGATTGCGAACATCGTTGAACGCTGGGCCAAAGAATATGATGAAGCCTATCAAGAGTTAATAAAACTCCATCAATAAAAGCGTAAAAAATAAAAATGAATGATGATAATATTTTAAAATTAAAAAGTTTTCGAAGCCTCTATATCGCTGGACTCACCAGCGAATTAGGCTCCTTTATCACTGATACCGCTATCATGTTATTTGTCTTTGCCCTATCGGCCCATGATAAATCAACACTGGGAATTACTCGTGCGGTCTTTTTATTTTGTATTACCATTGGAAGTTTAACTGGTGGGCCTTTAGGTGTTCGTTTCCCAAAAAGAAATCTGCTTATCATGTCTGAAGTCCTACGAATTCCACTAGTCATCTCATTATTTTTTATTCACCATGTCCCTTTCGTCATTATAGCTAACGGTTTAATTGGATTTTTCACAGGAATTTATAATCCTTCACGCCAATCACTTATTAATGAAATCGTCCCAGAAAATAAAATTAAAGCGGCTAACTCATTGTTTGGTTCGACGATGGCGGTTCTACATTTAATAGGACCTTTAGTTGGAGCTTCACTTTACTCATTCACCAAACGAGTAGATGAAGTTTTATTTTTAGATATTTTTACATACATCATTGGAATTTATTTTCTTCTACAAATTAAACATTTTAATGTGCAAAATTCTAAAAATAATAATAAAACCTTTTTGCAAAATCTTCGTTTTGATTTTGTCGAAGGTTTTCGTTATGTAAAAACTCGCCCCGATGTATTTGTCATTTTAAGCAGCACCGTCATTTTAGGTTTTGGTATTGGAGTCCTAATCCCTTTACTTCTTCCTTATACTTTAGAGGTATTAGGAAAAGGTGAAACAGAGTACGGTATTGGTATTTCTTTATTTGGTCTTGGCGGAATCATCGGTGGTTATTTATCGCACAAATTAAACAATAAATTTCCTGCCGGAAAAATTTTTGCGGCCACTTTAATTTTAGAAGGACTAAACTTTTTTGTATGGTTATACGCTACGGTATTTTGGCTTAATTGTATTGCCCTGATCATTTGGGGAATTATTGTTTTTGTCAGAATTCCAAGTGAGTTGAATTATTTCTCCACGACAGTAGACAAAGAATTTTTATCTAGAATTCATTCCTTCTTTGATCTTTCGTTTGTTGTTCCCAATATTACTGCTGGGATGTTTGTAGCCTGGATTATTCAATATACCTCAACCTTTAACGTCCTTTTAGGCGCAAGTATCATCATGATGATCTTTATTATTCTGCAGTTTTTTACTCGTGGAATGAAAGAAATTCTCAAAGCTTCATAAAACAAAAAAGGTTCCAGGAACCCTGTTTTTAACAGGGTTCCTGGAACCTTTTCATTGCGTTATTACTTTAAAAGACCAGAACGACGTAAAAGCGCATCTGGGTTCGGCTCTTTTCCTCTAAATTGAGTATAAAGTTTCATCGGATGAATACTTCCACCTTTAGAGAGAACGTTGTCTTTAAATTTGTTGGCCACTTCTTTATTAAAAATTCCATTTTCTTTAAAATATTCAAAAGCGTCAGCATCTAAAACTTCTGCCCATTTATAAGAGTAGTAACCTGCTGAGTAGCCTCCCGAGAAGATATGAGAAAATGCTGCTGAAATACTTGTCCCTTTTACCGTTGGCATAAGATCAGTTTTAGCCACTTGTTCAGTTTCAAATTTTTCAATATCACTTACAGCTGCTGGATCACCTGAGTGCCAAGCCATATCTAATAAAGCCAAGCTTAGTTGTCTTAGGGTATTTCTTCCTTCGTGAAAATTCGCTGAATCTTTGATTTTTTTCATCAAGTCGGCAGGAATTTTTTCCTTCGTTTCAAAATGTTCAGCAAATAAATCTAAACATTCTTTTTCATAGGCCCAGTTCTCCATCACTTGTGATGGTAACTCAACAAAGTCCCAATAAACGTTAGTACCCGAAAGTGACTCATATGTAGTATTGGCCAACATTCCATGAAGAGCATGTCCAAATTCATGAAATAAAGTTGTCACTTCATTGAATGTTAAAAGCGAAGGCTTCGTTGCTGTTGGTTTAGTGAAATTACAAACAATAGAAACATGTGGACGTACGTTTTTTCCACCTTCAACTTTTTGACCTCTAAATGAAGTCATCCATGCACCATTACGTTTTCCAGGGCGAGGAAAATAATCTTGATAGAAAACCGCTACATGCTCTCCGTTTTCATCTAAAACTTCAAAAGCAGTAACATCTGGATGATAAACTGGAATGTCTGTACGTTTTTTAAAAGTTAAACCATAAAGTTTTTGAGCTACTTTAAAAACACCTTCAACTACATTCTCTAATTTAAAATATGGCTTCAGCATCTCGTCATCGACTTGATACTTTTCCATTTTTAACTTTTCAGCATAAAAAGCATAATCCCATTTTTGTAATTCGCCTTCTAAACCTAATTTTTTAGCATAGGCACGTAATTCTTCCATTTCCTCTTTGGCTGCAGGAAGAGCGTGATCTAATAGGTTATTTAAAAAGCTTGTTACATTTGAAGGTTTTGAAGCCATTCTTTCTTCAAGGACAAAATCAGCATGGGTGTTATAGCCAAGAAGTTTTGCTTTCTCATGTCTTAGAGTTGTGATTTCTTTGATAATGTTTTTATTATCTAAATCATCTCCTTTAAATGCTTTTGTCGAATTAGCTAGAAACAATTGCTTTCTTAATTCACGACTTTCTGCATAAGTTAAAAAAGGAATCACACTTGGATAATCTAAAGTGAAAACCCATTTCCCCTCTTTTCCTTTTTCTTTCGCCGTCTCTGCCGCTGCATCGATTGCGCCCTCTGGAAGTCCTTTTAAATCATCTTTATTTTCAATGATTAATGTGAATTTTTGAGTTTCTTTTAAAACGTTATCTGAAAAATGTAGGGATAGAGTAGAAAGTTTTTTTGAAATTTCTCTTAGCTTCTCTTTATCTGCTGAATTTAAATTTGCCCCATTTCTCACGAAACTTTTGTAGCTTTTTTCTAACAACATCATTTGTTCATCATTTAATTTAAATGATGCTTTGTTATCCCAAACCATTTTAACTTTTTTAAATAGACCTTCATCTAGTGAAACATCGTTACTGAATTCAGTTAACAAAGGAGAAATTTCTTTTGCTAAGTTTCTAATCTCGTCATTACTTTCGGCACCGTGAAGATTAAAAAACACTGATGAAACCACATCAAGTTCTGGTGATATTGCTTCTAGGGCAACAACAACATTATTAAAATTTGCTGTTTCCGTGTTGTTTTTAATCGCTTCTACTCTGTTCTTCGCTAGGGCTATTGTTTCTTTTAGGGCAGGTAAAAAATCACTTGGTTTGATTTGATCAAAAGGAACCGTTTCAAATGGTGTCTTGAATGGTTTTAATAAAATATTATCTGACATATAACTCTCCTTAAATATGAGTTTAAAACTTTGCTATTATATCAAAGATCACGAGTGGCTGCGAATAGGTAAGATCTATTCCTGAATAGAGAGATTTTTTACCATAAATTATGACTATTGAACAACTAACTCATAGGTGACTAATTCATTTCCTACAGTTTTTATCCATTCACTTTGTGGATAACCGAGCTGACGTTTTTGATTGTTAATGTCATTAACCGAATCCGCAATATTGAATTTCATACCCTTACCAAGCCGAATCGTGGTTTTCACTGATCCACTCATGGATAGGTGGCTAATTGTCATTAAAAATTGATCCCCTGCTTGAGGCTGACACAAGAGTTCTAAAAATTCTGTGTCATAACCTATTTTACCAGGCATTCCTGGTTGTAACTGTAATGACTGAGTGGTGACTTGGTCTGTTTTTATGTCTTCTTTAAACGCCTTAGTCATTTGACCGGCCTTTATCACGGTTACTTTTTTGTCACTCTTGCGAGTCGTGATAAAATCTATCCGACAATTTTCTTCGTTACGAAGATTAGATCCTTTAGCTCTAGAAAAATCGATTTCGAATCTTCTCTTTAAAAAATTTTCGAACAACTCTACTCGATCCGCCCGAGATGTCACAATATCAAAACAAGGAGAATTGTCGCGTTCTATGATTTTATCTGTGGGGAGTAAGAGATCACTTATTTCTTTTTTTGCTCGATTTGATTCTAATTGATTTTGAAAACAAAAACTCGCCAACTCTTCAGCAAAAAGAGTTGGCGAAAATAAAAAGATAAAAATTGAAATTATTCGTTGTCGGCTAATTGTTTATCACCTTTTTGGTGATGAACGAATTCATCTACGTTTTTAAAAGCACAAAAATCTAACGTGGTCTTAAATTGAAATTCTGCTGGTAATTTACCTTTTTTATTTAACTCTTCACAAGAACAAGCCAAGTTTTTCATGAAATGAAAAAACTTTTCGCTGGTTTTTGAACTCATTAAATGTTCCATCTGGCAGGCATCAAATTCTGCAGTGTCTTCATCAACACCAACAAAGTCGCGCAAGAAATAAAACAACAAAGTTCGTGATGAAAGAATGCGATGAACTTCTTCATGGCCATCTTCAGTAAGAACGACAAATTTGCAGTCTTCTTCCTCGCGGATAAAACCTTTCTTTTTCAAATTGTTTAGCATGGTAGAAACTGAACCTTTGGTAAGATCTAAATCTTTCGCAATATCAGTTACTCTAGCAAAACCTCGGCTCTCTTTGAGTTTGTGGATTGTTAATAAGTAATGAACCATCGAGTGCGACAATTCAATATCATGATGTTCTGGTTTTTTAGTCGTCATAATCAATTTATAAGGTCTTTTGTTAGTCACGTCAAACGACAACTTTTATAGGCAGGACTGATCACCTTTAGGGGGCTTCAAAAACTTGCTAACGCCTTAATTATACAGGACTTAAAAGGGGTAAAAAGCTCCCCTTCTCGAGGGAAACGTGGTTTTGGGGTTACAATAAGGAAGAACCAGTTTTCCATGGGATTTAATTATGAAAGCACAGATTGTTGTCATTCTCAGTTTGCTTAGTCCTTTGATCATTGCTCAAAGCACTGGCATAACAACTGAAACTCAAAATCAACAAATTATCTACAACAATGCCGTTAAATCTGAAGCGGTAAAGAAAAACAAAGTTGGAAAACTGGAGATGACCAATACTCGTGGTGAAGAAAGTAAAATCATGGATCTCACGGATCAAGAAAAACAACTTTCTGAAAATTTTATTCACCAAGGAAAAGCTAATCGCATCGTTGATGAACAATGTAACAGCAGTGATGAGAATAAAGCTATTTGTGCTGGTCGCAGTGGTAAACATAAATTTATGGGAATGGATCCGGCCATGGTTCAAATGGTCTCAAAAGCCTATGCCATGATTGGGGCCATGGGTGATGTGGGAGAACTTTCAAAAGGTGACGGTAAAGGCCTTAAGGGAATGTTTGAGAAGAAAGCTGAAACCCCTGCAGTACAGAATAACAATACACCGGCGAAACAAGATACTGGTGAAGCTAAACCCGCTGCAAATGGTGAGGAAAATAAAAAAGCATCTGACTATTGTAAGTATATTCCAACGGCAACTGAAACCATTGCCCAATTTCAACAAATGAGCGCGCAACAAACAATGAGTGAGTTGCCACAGAATCAAGACACTGCTCAACGTGATGCTTTTGAAAAATCAGCAAAAGCCCACGATGAACGTGCCAAACAATCACAAATGCAAGCTGTTGGTTGGTATGGCGGAGCTGCTTGTTATGCTGCTCGAATGGCGACAGGGGGAATTGCGGTTGACTGGGCTTCTGGATTAAAACTTGGAGCTGCCACGCTACTCGGAACATTTTATCAAAACGAAGTTGGGGCACATAAAGAGTACGCGGCTAAAGTGCGTGAGATCTCTGCCAAATTACCAGGCAAGGGAGATTGTAATCCAATCACAGATAGACTTTGTTATTGTTCAGAACCTTCTACTGAAAACGATCCTCAATACTGCTTAAAAGAAATGCACAAAAAAGCTATTGCCAAAAACTCTGTGCGCACTTCTTGTATCAATGATCAAATGAAATCTGATCCTCAATGTAAATGCGAAACTTCTGATACATGCTTTGACAAACTTATCTTAACTGAAAATGGTGTCGAGCTTGGTCTAAGTCAAGGATTTGCGAACTCTCCATTTAAAGGTGTACGCGATCTGGTGCGCGGTGAACTTAAAGGTGGAACATTATCAAGTGAATCATACTCTGCGGCCATGGCTGCAGCAAAAAAAGCCTTACAAGACATTGCATCCAAACTTCCAGAAGACAACTCACCTCCTCCAACAGGTGATAAAAAGAAAGTGATGGATGAGCTGATTAAGCGTGGATTTCCTGCTTTAATTGCCAAACAAATGGCATTGGCTCCAATGCCTCCAGGTGGTGAGAAATATGCATCAAAATTTCAAGGGGGAGCATTGGCGAATATTAATGCTGCTGCCATAAATGCGACGAAAGGAAGCAATGTTTTAGAGTTCGGTGGTGGAAATGGATTAGGCACTCAAGGAGCAAAGGCTCAAGGCGAAGAGAAGAATGATTTTGATCTCTCAAAATTCGCTTCTAATAATAAAGGGAAAACTCCCAATGCAAAAGTATTGAGTTTTTTAGAGAAAGCACAAAATCAAGCGACTATTGCCAAAAAAGATCAAGCTATTTTTGAAATTATCTCAAATCGTTATCAATTATCTGGAAGAAAAAGATTAGAAGTCGAGGGAGAATAATCTCCCTCGTTTTTATCTTACGATAGAACGTCTAGAAAATATTTCATCATTCAATGGATTGTACATCATCATCACCAGAATCCAGTAAAAACAAAATTCAAATACAATGTGACGATTCCCTGAGGGAATAAAAAGCATAAATAAAGAAAGCACAGCATAGGCTCCCACTTGAGTATAACGAGGAAGTGGGATCGCAAATTGATTTACGTATTGTTTTAAAATTTCCAAACGACCGTAAAAAAATGGAAGAACAAAAAAGTAAAGAGTAGCGAGTATTTTCACTGTGAAGGTAAAAACGATTTCATTGAGACGAAAACCCATAACTACTAGATTATGGAAATTTGTTTGTCCCTTGATGTTTCTAGTTTGAAAGAATTCAGGAGAAGAAAAACCAATAACTTTTTGAAGCCATGATAATTCATCCATAGCAAAAAAGAAAAATGCTGCCCCCTGAAGAATCAACATAATATTAAAATATGTACCGCGTTTAAATGGTTTTAAAATAATGGCGCGATAAAGACACATTAGAGATGCAAACATCAAAGTCCAAAACATGGCCCAGGTGACGAGTCCATCATCGGCCACTAATTGGCTTTCAAAATAAGATGTATGAGTTCGTGAGACATAGACGACCCAAACTAAGATCACAACTAATAAGGGATACATTAGTTTTTCAAAACCTTTCATGACTTACTCTCCTAAGTCTTGAAACATTTGAATGCGATCGAAATGCCTGCCGGCTTCAAAAGGATGATGAAAAAATGAATCCGTTATTTTAATAATTTCTTCTGCTGAATTAAAACGCGCTCCCAAGCAAAGGACATTGGCGTTATTGTGTTTACGGGCATACTCAGCATCTAAAGGTGATCGACAAAGAGCTGCTCGAATTCCTTTATATTTATTGGCGGCCATTGAAACACCTAGCCCCGAACCACAAAGCAATATGCCGTAAGCATGATATTTTTTAATTTCAAATACCGCTTTTTTTACATACTCTGGGTAGTCAGCGCGATCGGCATTATAAACGCCCACATCAATAACTTCATATTTTTTATGAATGAGATAATTTTTTAATTTTTCTTTGGCATCAAATGCTGCATGGTCCGCAGCTAATATAACTTTCTGCATAAAACAAACCTCTTTGGATCGACTATCATAATTGAAGTATTATCCTTTGGCCATTGTTGATCATTTTCTAGCATCATATATAATGCTAATCACAAGATAAATGATTTAAGAAAGGATATTCATGAAATCTTTCATCCCCTTTTCACTGACAATGCTTATGATGCTTGGTGTATTAACCAGCTGTAAAACTCCCATGACACACTCTGGTGAGAGAAAAACGCTGTTAACGCCTAGAAAAGAAAAAATTCATTTTGGAGTCACGGCTTTATACAGCAATAACGCCATTCCTTTTGATACAGGAGCGAGACCCATTCTTAATTTTGAAACCCTTGTGTCTTCCGATGCAAAAGAAATGGAAGAAAATACCAAGATTCAGTCACAATGTTTATTGGCCTTAACCGAGCTAGGCTTTCAGGCAAAGATCAACGAAAAAAATTGTAAAAACTGCACCACTGTTAAACTCAGTGTGGAATTTGAAGATAATGGCCTTAAAGAAAGTACTTTTTTAGACTGTCATCCTTCAGAAAAAGGATGCACGCTTTTCCAGAAAAACTATCGCAAAAAAATGACCTTCCAATTAATGAATAAAAAACAAGAAATTGTTCAAACCATTATTTCTGAAACAACAGGTAGAGCACAAAAAGTGAGTGATGTCGCTTTTGAGATTTGCAAAGTTGCTTTTGAAGAATTTCCAGAAATTCGTGCTAATGAAATTTACACTATCGAAAAATAAGAAAAGAAGGGAGCTTTCAGCTCCCTTCTTTATTTTGGACTTAGTATCTGTAGTGATCTGGCTTGTATGGACCTTCAGGTTTAATCCCTAGGTACTCAGCTTGTTGTGATGATAATGTATCAAGTTTTACACCAATTTTAGAAAGGTGAAGACGAGCTACTTTTTCATCTAAGTGTTTTGGAAGAACATACACTTTGTTTTCGTAGTTTTTAGAATTCTGCCATAATTCAATTTGGGCCATAACTTGGTTAGTGAATGAGTTACTCATAACAAATGATGGGTGACCTGTTCCACAACCTAAGTTAACTAATCTTCCTTCTGCAAGAACGATTAATTTTTTTCCTGATGGCATTACGTATTGATCAACTTGTGGCTTGATATTAACTTTTTTACCTGTTTTGTTTAAGTAAGCAACTTCGATTTCAAGATCAAAGTGACCGATGTTGGCAACGATGGCACCATCTTTCATTTGCTCCATATGCTTACCAGTAATTACGTCACGGCATCCTGTTGCTGTAACGAAGATATCTCCTAATTTTACAGCTTCATCCATTGGCATTACTTGGTAACCTTCCATTGCTGCTTGAAGAGCACAAATTGGATCGATTTCTGTAACGATTACTCGTCCACCCAATCCACGGAATGATCCAGCAGATCCCTTTCCAACGTCTCCGTATCCTGCAACAACACACACTTTACCAGCGATCATTACATCCGTTGCTCTTTTTACTGAGTCAACAAGTGATTCTCTACAGCCGTAAAGGTTATCGAATTTTGATTTAGTTGTTGAGTCGTTTACGTTGATGGCAGGCATTTTTAATTCGCCTTTTTTCATCATATCGTAAAGTCTATGAACACCCGTAGTTGTTTCTTCTGAAAGACCTTTGATGTTTTTAATTAGTTCAGGATATTTGTTATGAACCATAACAGTTAAATCCCCACCATCATCAAGAATCATGTTAAGACCTGTTCCATCAGGCCATTTAAGAGTTTGTTCAATACACCAGTCGAATTCTTGCTCATTCATTCCTTTCCAAGCAAAAACTGGAATTCCAGCAGCAGCGATAGCTGCAGCAGCCTGATCTTGTGTAGAAAAAATATTACATGAAGACCAACGTACTTCTGCACCAAGTGCAGTTAATGTTTCAATGAGAACCGCTGTTTGAATAGTCATGTGAAGACATCCAGCGATTTTTGCGCCTTTAAGTGGTTTTGAAGCACCATACTCAGCACGAAGGGCCATCAATCCTGGCATTTCGCTTTCAGCGATTTCAATTTCCTTGCGTCCCCATTCAGCAAGCGACATGTCTTTAACTTTGTAATCCGTAAATGCCATAAGAAATCCTCCAAATTGAACCGT